>JBFMGH010000291.1:0-7967 GCA_040752795.1 Cyanobacteriota bacterium | reverse complement strand
AGAAATACACCGAAGCCTAATTATGCAATTATAAGGGATAATTACTACAATCAAAGACAAATAAAGAAACGCAAAATAGGACGAAATGATCCTTGTCCTTGCGGAAGTGGTAAAAAATTTAAAAAATGTTGCCTTCGAAATGCCTAAATCTGTTTGTTTTTATAAAATTGGAGTTTCTCAGGCTTCCCGGAATTTTTCTTGACTAACTGACTCTTGATAATAACAATATCAGATATCTCTGAAAAGCTGAGATACCTGATTCTTTTTGGTTGCGGGGGGCATCCAGCAAGCGTGTATGGAAGTATCCATTTAATCTAACAAAAGTCCACACAACACAAGTTATTGAGTTCATTCAAAAAAAAGGTGAATTTACCCGATTAGATCTTGAACAGGAATTTAAAATTGATACTGGAAGATCATATTGGCACATTAAAAACCTTCTTGACAAAAAGCTAATCGTTAAAACTGATAGGAAAATCAGCCTCCATAAAAGAGGAATGGTTTACGCTGTATATCTATTCAAACAGCAATGATGCTTTTACGAGCCACTTCATTCTTATCTTTAAGGGTATCGATAAGTGGTTCTATAGCCCTAGTATCTCCTATTTTACCTAGCGCAATAGCAGCAACTTCACGAACATATTCGTCATTATCTTTAAAGGCATTGATAAGTGGTTCTACAGCTCTAGCGTCTCCTATTTCACCTAAAGCTATAGTAATATGGTAAACCAAACCAGTGTCATTAAGGACATTGATAAGTGATTCTACAGCCCTTGTGTCTCCTATTTTACCTAGCACAAAAACAGCATCCTTGCGAACATTAAAATCTTTATTATTTAGATCTTTAATAAGTTCTTCTACATCCTTTTTTTCTTCCATTTTTTCAATGTTTGGTTTAAATATTGAATCAAAAAAGCCCATACTAATTCCTTTCCTTGCTACCATTTAAGGCAAAATAGTTGTATATTTAAAAGTTTTATCAACTTGCCTACCCTGTTAGTCGACTTTCCTCATTATACCTTTTTCTGTATCAAGAAGTAAATTTATTTAAGAATAGCCTGGCATTTTGCCATTTCTCCTCCCTTTTTTGACAATTGACCAAAAGGATGGCTATCTCTAATTGAATTATCTCAAGAGCTAGCGCTCTAAAATGTATTCGATGTACAGAATACACAGGAGAAACCATATGGCAAATTTAAGTAAAACCTTTAAAACCAGAGAAGAAATATGCTTGTGGCTTGAAAACCACACCCTCTATCTTCTTCTGAGAACTATTATCTTAATTAACAGTGCTTAAATTCAGTATTTTGTTAAATATGTCATTAGAAGCAGGTTTTACGTAAATGTAACAAATTCATGATTAAACGGGTTAAGGGTATTGGAGTTTGACGAAGACTGTCTTCAGCTTAAATTAGCTATTTAATTTTTTCCGGACAGTAATGGAATATTATAGTAAATAATTATTAATTTAATTGTAATAAATATGCTTGTTGCCGATACATATAACAGAACTTTATTAATAAAGGGTCCATTATGATCGAATATTGTTACAATAGAGGCAATGCATTATCCCAGTATTCAATAATAATTGCTTTAATTGCTTTAACATTAGTACCTGTATTCTTTTTTACAGGCAATTATATATTTAAAAACTTTGAAATCTTTTCTAATTTATTAAAAGGAAATCAAACTGAAACAAAAGCTTTAATAACGCAAAATATAAATGATTCCCCTGAAATAAGTGAATCTAATAATACCTCTGAACACCAACCACAGATTAACAATGTTAACAATAAAGAACTAACAGGTGATAAAATTTTATCTGACCAACTAGGTGGAAACCTTGATAGCCCTGTAATAAAATGTTCCAATAGAAATTGCTCAATTGATTACGGTGATTTTGTTTTAAATGGTATCCCTGAAGATTTTGGATCATTTGTAGAAGCCAGCGGCACTTCAGGAGGAACGGAAAAACTTGCAGCAATACTTGAACAAATTGCCGTTCAACTAGAGCAAAAAGGTGATACTGCCGGCTCAAAAGATTTTAGAGATCTAGCAAATACTTTGCATATTGTTGCAAGAATTGATAAATCTATTGAATCAGATCTGTCAGAAAGAATAAAAACAGGTGGTTCAATATTCTATCCACCTCAGGTAAAGTTTAATGAATCTGATATTAAGATGTTAGAAAAAATTTATCCAGATTGGAAATATAGTAATACAAAGGAATCGACAGATATTATTTTTGAGATCATTGGTGATGGCCCCTTGGATACAGTTGGAAATATTACCTATATTACAAACCGAATTGAACAGGGTACATATTCAGCTAATATGAAAGCTATTATGAATTATTGTTATGATAATGCTTATAAGTTAAATTATAATACAACTAAAATACTTTCAGAATCAGTTACCCTTGAGGATGCTAACAACTTTATTCATCCCAAGCCAAGTGAAGGGACCCATTCAAATGCATCAATTATCTGTGTGACCGGTAATAATAAAGACAATAGCCATTACTGTAGAAAATAAAGATTTGAAATAGTGGTTTAATTAATGAAAAAAATAAATAGAAATGCGCTATCTTTGTATACAACACAAATGGTGTTAGTAAAATATAACTCATTTATTGCTAAATAAGCTTTTCAACATCTGAGAAAGGAATAATGAAAAGTAATTAGCAATATTTTTCTTAAACTACCTACAAGAAAATATTTATTTATAACCTTTCTGAATTATTAATAGAACAAGAAGAAATACAAGTCCGATCAGGGCTGCTCCCCAGAGAATACCCTGTAATGGTATTAATACCAAACCACTAAAAACAGGCAGAATAGCAAGGATAACACCGTGAGACAACCTGCCTAATAAGCTTTGTAAAGAATAAAATGTACTTCGTTCATCCTGTATTAATTGAGGTGATAATTCAGCATTGATAATCGGTGTCGTCATAATTTTCCCCACACCTCTAAAAAGAAGAAGAAATACCACAAACGGATGAACAAAAATAGCCATAAGAAATATAAGAGCAACCTGAAAAATGGTGGCGAGCATCAATATAATTTTGACATTCAGGGAATATCGGAGTTTTTTAATAAATTGAGTGAAAAACACACCTATTAATTTCGTTAAAGCAAGGTGTATACCTGCTATCAGAGGAACGTAGCTCGCATTATCAAAGTTCCAGAATTTAACTAGTTTCAGGTAAGGTTGATAAAATTCATAAGGAATATGTACCAGAACAGTCATAAATACGACAAACAGAGTCAAGAAACAGAAATTTTTATTAAGTGCCTTTTTCATAAGCTGCCAGACCTGACTGAAAAATTCTAATTGAACTTGTTTGCTGTATTTTATAGGTTCTTTCATCCTTAAAATAATTAAGAATAAAATGAGGATAGCAATAAAAGAAGCTATATAAACAATGCGATAATTTAAGAGAGCTAATAATCCACCAATAACGGCTGATAACCCGCCAGCCCATAAACCTATTTTAGCTGCATTTACTTCTCTTTCTAGATATTCATCTTCTCTGTTAGCTGACAACAAAACTTCATAATGATACGATGTATCTGTACCCGAGGCAAAAGCATACCCACCAGCAACAAAAATCTGTGCAATGGTAAAAATAACAAATGAATCACTGATTGCAAAAAGTAAAAACGCACCACCAAAGAATAATGACGAAATAACAAGGGTTATTTTTCTGCCCCAGTGATCAGAGAAATACCCTGATGGTACTTCTAAAACTGAAACCGCAACATAATAAATTGATAATAACCATAAAACTTGATCTAATGAGAATAACGAAGCAAAAAACAGGAAAAAAACAGGCATCCAGAAACTGCTCTCTCTGAAAAAAATATAGAGGAGATAATAGTCTGCCGATTTTACATAAACATTATTATTTGGCGTATTCATAAGTATTTGGATATTTCAGACAATTCACGTTTTAATTCTTTTATATTGCCTGACTTCAATCTTTCTTCATCCAGACAATGCTCTATATGGTCTGTTACAAAAATATGTTTGGCTTTTTCGATAGCTTTGATAACGGCCTGCATTTGTTGAGCTACTTCTATGCAGGGTTGTTCTTCTTCTATCATCGAAATGACTTTCTTTAAATGGCCACTTGCCCGTATTAATCTTTTTGAGATATCTTGATGTGTTTGATGCTTGTTGGTCATAGTAAATCCTTAAAAGTGTTGATACTAAATAATATTATATCATATCCACCAGGAGAGGATATAAAAACAATTTCAATAAAGTAATACTATTTTATTAATGACTAAAAATATCAATCAAATAACCCGGTTAATTCGTGAATTTGTTACAAACTCTCAAGGCTCAAGTAATGACTTAAGTTAAAGATTTATGCATTTAACACACTGTAAATATTTAACAGGGATCAGGTTTTAGAGGATCGGGCTCAAAAGGCCAGCTCTGCTGGCCTTTTGAGCTCTCGGCAAAGATCTATTTCCGAAACTTTGTGAATAATCCGGGATAATAAAGCTTCTTGAAAGTAATGGTTGTTAACAATTTATGCTATTGAAGGTTAATAATCAACTATACTGATCCTTGAAAATAATTAATAGTTTACAGATTATAGAGGCCGGTTGTTTTGCTTGATGCACAGGCAAAAACACCCTAGAATAATTTAAAGCCATATATTGGTTACTTCCGTGGATTGGTTAAATTAGGTATAAGTAATAATCTAAGTAAAATTACCTAGACTTTTATGAGTTATTTCCCCCATAAGTTATAAGTATGATAGTTCAGGAAATATGGCCACTTAATAACTTATAATGAAAGAGTATATAACAGGCGTTTAATTAAAACAGATACTGAAAACTTATTATGCTTTGGAGAGAGGTTTTGGCGTAACCGTAACGTTCGAGAGAGAAATGCAAGCTTTTAAATTTATTATTTGCTAAAGCCTAAAATTAATGATATTCAGGTGATCAAAGATATTGTTCCTGATATCTCACCATTATACTTAGCACCAGTGTGTCCTATTCCTTTTGTATTATCAAAAAAGGAGAGTAATATTTATAGCAATCTAATTCGAGGATAACATTTCACACTAATAGGCTTTGGAGGTTATAGTTATCTATGCTTGATGGTATAAAAAAAATTAAGGGTATGTTTAATGAATTCATTAATTCTAATGAGGAAAATGAGTTATATAGCATTTTAAATGATTTAAATACATCTAAAACAATGTTACACACATGGCAAATATTGCTTAATAACCGGAAGGAGGCTAATAAATCTGTAAATATTAATTGTTGATTGATGCTTACTTACAACAAAGAAAGGAGTTTAATTAATACCCGCTTAATTTAAATTATCCAGAATGAATAAAAGGAGGCTTATTTAAAAAAAAACTTTTAAAATCTACCTAAATCTAACTCTATTAAAAAAGCATATTACCTAAATTTTTGAAAGGAGAGACAAATCAAAGTTATGTAACCAGGTTAATCAATATTACTTTAGAAATAAAGAAAGGAGACACAAATAACACCTGCTAAAAAAGTCATCTGCCATTGTTTTACTATGAAAAATAAATCGAAAGGAGAAAGTTAGTTAAGCATTAAAACTACAGTTGTTTAAATTTTTGGTCAACGGAGAAATTTTATATCAACACAGGCTTTTCACACAGTAATAGGAGGTTCAAAATAATAATAATCTAACAGGAGGTAAGAGGTTTTGAGTCAAATTGAATCTTTAATGAAAGAGTTAAATCTTGGAGATGATATTATTCAGAGCACAGTAAATAAGATCAACACAATCTGTTTAAAGAATTCTGAATTTAATATCTTTGGTGGCCATGCTTTATTATCTATGCTTGGTAATGGAGATGGTAATGGAAGTTATTAAATACCAATTAAATACCTAATAACATAAGGAGAGAGAAGTTATGACCTCTTTTGCATTACATCAACACCAGTTAAATTTAATACAACAAATGGGTAAATATCAGAATAGTATTGCTGAATATAATATGAATAAGGTAATCAAATATTATAAAGACGCAATTAATTCAGCCCAGACAAAAGATGAAGCTAAAGGGTTGGCTCAAGCACTGGAAGGCATTCTTGCTGCCAAAGGACAGGGCCTGGGTGATGTCAAAGGCTTAAATACTGATCTACTAAATGCTGCTGCCGGAAATAATCCTGCTGCAGGCAAAGCTAAAGCTGGTGTCGGAGGCCAGAAAGGCTCTGAATATGATAAACAAATTATTGCAGACCTTTCAGGTGAATTTGGCATAGATGTCAAGAAAAGTGGCACAACCAAAGACTGGCTTGAAAAAGCTAAAACAGATCAAAATGTTAGAATTTTAGACGCTAACGGCAAAGATATTACTAATGAACGTCAAGGTAGAATTAAACAAGGAGATATCTTAGAAGTAAATTCTAAAAAACACGGTCTGGTAAAAATTGCCGTTGGTGGAGATGGAGAAATTAACGGTAAAGACGATAAAGTAATTTCTGTTGGTGGTCAGGCAGCTGCAAATAGCATGATGAATGGCTTTAATCAGATTAATAATGTTCCTGCTAATCAAAACCCTGGTGTTATTGGCAATAATGCCACTCAAACAAATCCTATTAATAATCCATTTAATCCATTTGGAACAAACGTTAATAACACTGATCAAGCAGCCATTATGAATCAGGCCAATAATAAAGTTAATTCATTATTAAATGAAGATCAAATTAAAAACCTGATTGCAGCAATTCTTCAACAATCGCTATTCAGTATTGACCAGAAACAATATGAAAAATATTTAAATCAGGCACTTGTATCTTAAATCGGAATTCATTTAGAGGTAATTTACAGGCGTAAATAGATGAAATAGCTTTTATTAAAAGCTGAAAATACTACTGTGAAAAATTAAAAGCTTAATTTAGTAACGAGAGAGATATTGAGGAGAATTATATGGCTCTAAGAATTTCAGGCAATGATAATGGAGCAATGGAGGCCCTTAAAAGAAGTGCAACAGGCCAAAAATTACTGGCTGAAGCTGAAAAAAGAGGAGTAAAAATTCAGTTTGCAGCTGATAATGGTGATAACACCATGGGCCAATATAATCCAAATAATAATACAATAACAGTTGAATCTGGAAATATAGAAAAAATGACAGAAGTATTAGCTCATGAGCTAGTACACGCAACGACTAAAGATAATGGCAATTCAATGCAAGAGGAAAAGTTAGCATTTCAGATCGGTGAAAAAGTCGCCGGTGAAGCAGGTGTTAATTATAATCCTCACGATGCAAGCTACTGGAATAACCATGTTAATAAAGCCTATAGTGGGCTATCAAATGATAACGGAATAATGAATGCACTGAATGCCCTGGGCGTGACAGCAGATGGTATAACAGCTAATAATCTAGCAACAGGAGTAAATAATAATACAGCAAATAATTATGCAGCAGAAGCTCCAAATGCGGCAGCTGGTGTTGCAAATAATGCTGATCCATTTGCAGCAGCCAATCAAAATAACCCATTAGCAAATATGCAGAATCAAATGCAAGGCGGCTTACTTCAGATGATTATGATGCTTATGCAAATGATTATGAAATTGATGATGGGCCAGGGTAATAATCTGAATCAGAATAATACAAATCAACAAAATGCTTTGTATAATCAACTACCCCAGAATGCACCCGCACTAAGTATGCTAGGTTAATAACACCGAAGAAGCATCATTTATTTAATCTCTTAATTTTCCCAACTTACAGACTCTACCCACCTTCTGCTTTTCTACAGAAGGTTTTTTTTATTGATAATAATTTATACAGAGGTCTCTTATACAGCACCTTAAAAAAATAATAAACAGGAATTACGCAATTTAAAATAAAAGCTTAAAAAAAGTTCTTATACCCCTTTTGTTCTTGTGAACAATCTGATAGTATAAGAACATGTATAATAAGAATTCCTATAGATTAGCACTCTTGGGTC
>JBFMGH010000290.1:0-5797 GCA_040752795.1 Cyanobacteriota bacterium | reverse complement strand
ATATAATGAACGCATAAATAAAATAGACTTCAGAAAATAAAGGGTTCGGGTGTTATGCCCGCCTTCGGCGGGCATAACACCCTCATGATTTCCAGTTATGTCTCATAATTTCATGCGTTTACTATAGAGAGAGAGGTCTTTGTAATAGTTGATAAAAAAAACAAAAACAGCTTTCGCCGTTTTTGTAAACAAAATGTAGAATGTTGTAAAAGGTAAAAAAGAATTTTGGATTTGGTTTAAGGTTTGAACACTAAATGTAGCGTAATAAAGAAAGGATGTAAATGAACTTGTCTTGAATATAGCTTAATCAACAATTTGTTTGCTAGTTATTTTTGTTTAATAATTGTTTTTGTATACTGCACAGATTATAGTATAGTTCTTATTTTCCAGCTGAATAATTATAGTTATCTCAATAGTATTTTTCAATATAAAAAATTACAATTTTTTTCAACCAACCGACACTATATCTAGTGTGATAATAAAAAAAAAAATTTAAATTTTTACACGATAAATATAATGCTTCTTTTTAAGATCGTCTTTCCATAATTTGTAATATAAAAATAAAAATCATAATTTATATTTTTAAAAAGAAAAATATAATTTATTTTTTGAAAAAAAAACCTTTCAATTTAACTTTAATATTTTTTTATAACTGCCAAAATCAAAGATTATAAGATGATTTCAAATTGTAAACATTTAAAATCAGGAAACTATTTTTCTCTTTCTTACGTCTAAAAAACACAATATATTTATTTATGAATTATAATTGATTTTTTATTACAATCGTTTTTTGAAAACCAAATAATTAAATAATAAAATAATAATTGTTTATATTGTACGTTATAAGTGGTAAAAGCTAGAAAGATAGGCGTTATGAAGAATAAAATAGTTTTCACATTTTTATTAATGTCCCTAATTTGTTGTAACCTTAATTGTAACAATTCGGCAATAGCCCAAAATAAAGATACATACAGTGTTACAATTAAACAAAATGTAAGTATATCAGGCGCTGAAAAATTATTAAAAGATGGTAATATTGATGGAGCACTGGAAGTATACAAAAGTATTCTCGATAGTGATCCAGGATCACTACCAGCCAGGATTGGTATAGCCAGTGTCTATAGTCAATTATTCAAAATTAAGGCAGCACAAAGAGAATTCTTAAATGTTATTAGAGAAGATCCTAATAATTCTCAGGCTCATAATGGCATGGGAATGACATATTATAGAATGACCACATCTTCAAATATGGATATAAGAGAAAAAATCGGTTCTTTATATCGTAGAGCTGCCGATGAGTTTGAAAAAGCTATTGCTTGTGACCCTACTAATGATGAAGCTATAGCTAATCTTGGTATGATTTATCAGCATCAAGGAAGATTTCAGGATGCTGAAAGTCATTATAGAAAAGCACTTGAGTTAAATCCTCTTAATCCTAATGCCAATTATAGGTTAGGAACTATTCTTTATGAAAATGGTGATGTTGATAGTGCTATTTCTTATTACCAAGAAGCGTTAAAAGTTGATTCTAAAAATTCTTCAGCTCATTTTCATCTGGGAGAAGCGCTTATTGCAAAAGGCAGATATTCTGAGGCAATTGAATCATTACAAACATCTTTGTATTTAAATCCTAACTCTGCTCCGGTGCAAGAAAAACTCGGTGAAGCTTATAAGCATCAGGGTAATGAAACAGCTGCAATAGAGGCATTTAAAAAATCTATAGCTATTAAACCTGAAGATACCCTGCCATATTTATTACTTTCCAGTGTTTACGAAGATCGTGGTGACGATGAACTAGCCATTGCAGAATTAAAGAGTGCTTTAAAAAACAATCCTGATTTTTCAGAAGCTAAACTAAAAATTGCAGATATGTCTTTAAAACTAAATAAAGTTGATCAGTCAGTTGAATTTTATAAGAAAACTTTAATTGATGATCCAGGTAATCCCAATGCAGAAAAGGGTTTGTCTAAAGCATATTTTAGAAAAGTTCAATCTGATGTAGCTTCAGGTATAATTGCATCTCCTTCAAGGCTGTTAGAAGCTGAAAAATATGTTGATAAAGCTATTTCAAATAATCCTGAAGATTTAGAGTTATATTATGCCAAGTTTAAACTTGAAAAAATGTCTAATAAACCTGAGCCAACTCAAGAAGAATTGCAACAAATGTCACAAATGATGCCTACCAATATACCGGAAGCTTTAAATAAAAGTTATGCATTATTTAAACTTAAAGAATTTCAACAAGCTGACCAGAATTTCAGGGGTGTATTGAATCAAGTTACTGATTTAAAAGATAAACTAATGATAGCTGAAACCCTTATTGAATATAATAATTATAATGTTGCGGAAGAAATATTTAATTCTGTTCTGGCAGAAGACCATAAAAATGTTCAGGCTCAAAGAGGCTTAGAAAATATAAGTAAAAAAAGAGAAGATGCTGTTGAAAGTTACCGCTTGGGCTGGGATTTATATAATAAAGGGCAAAGAAATTCAGCCCTGGACCAGTTTAGAAAAGCCAAAGCTATTGATCCAACCTATGAAAAATCTTACTATTGGGCAGCTGAAACCCTTAAAAAAGATGATAAATTTGCTATGGCATATGACAATTATAGAATATTCTTAATTCTTACCGAAAATATTAACCTGGAAAACGCTGATAAAGACATGATTAAGCGCAGAAAACACGCTGTAAAAATGCTTCAAAAACTTGAAGGCAAGCAGGATAAGGAATAAGATACTAATAATTAAGTTTGAAATAAACAGCTGTAAAAAACTACAGCTGTTTGTTTTATAATTAGATGTAATTAATAAGATGAAATATTAAATTTAATGCGTTATTTTTTAATTGGTATATCAATAATCACCTTATTATTATTTGTATTATCTTATGTATTTGGGATACCGGTAATTGAATTTGTTCAAAATATAATGTATTTTTTACAAGATGTTGTTAATGTTGTGCTAAATTTGGTGATTAATATTTTTGAAGAAATTAAAAGTAAATTTTAGTAATATTTTCATTGAAAAAGACCCTTTTTATTAAAGAAATTGTTACTAAATGTCGATATAGGTATTATCTGCAATATTGATGACAATTATTTAATTGGGAGAATGCGATGCAAGGCAAAAGAGGCTCGGCACTTGTTGATTATATTATTCCCACAGCTATAATTGGTGTTTTGCTTGGTTTATGTCTATATCAAATGGTTAGCAGTAATAATATACTAACTTTTCTTGGTGCATCAGGTGATATGAAAGTTGATGTAAATGATAATATTGCTTTTGTCGGAGATGAAGATTATTCAAAAAACCCTTCCTGGTGTACTGATGCTGGATGTTTTAATGGAACACCTGAAGAACCTGTTAAAAGATGTGAGAATGGTTTGTGTACTATAGATTTTGGAGAGTTTATTTTAAATGGTCTCCCTGAAAACTTTAATGAATTCGTAGAAACAGTCGGAACTTCAAGCGGAACAGATAAAATTTGTTCAATGTTAGAACAAATAGCTGACCAGCTTGAACTTAATGGAGATGTTGATGGAGCAAAAGATTTTAGAAATCTGGCCAATTTAGAACATTTTGTAGCTGATATGCAAGGAGAAATGGATCAACAAGCTAAAACCTGTTCAACAGCCCCAGACCCTATGGCCTGTATGCAAAGTTATCTTGGATCTACCTCACCTGCTTCAGAAGTGCCATCTAATCTGGATGGCGTGTTAACAAGCTTTTATACTGGAGAATATCTTGCAAATATAAGTGCTTATTGTGGCTTAGGATATTCAAGATATTATAATGAGGTTAAATTCCCTTCAGCAGAACCAAGTACTTCCAGGCCTAGCGGTGCAGCGTCAATTATTTTTGATAAAATTCTCAATGATTCCAGTTATTCTGATAGTTTGAAAAATGTTACCATTGCATTAATGCAAAATGTTGATGATATTGCAGTTAATCAACAGAAAATGATATCTGGAATTCAATCACCCCTGGGTTATGGCACTGATATAGTCAATAAATATAATATTTTAAATGGTCAACTTATTGAAACAGTTACACCAACTCCACCTGCAACTATAGATGGTTTTTATCATCCTCAAACAAGTGTTGCAACAGATTTAACGTCAACTCTTATTTGTGTTTCAGGTAAAAACACCTCTGAGAGTATGGCTTGCTATTAACTTATGATAGATTATATATCTTCTTGAATAAGCCCTTTGTTTTTTAAATAGTTATGAAAAGCATCTCTCCAGTCTATTCTGATACCAGGAGATTTGCTGCAATCAAGCACACTATATAAAGGTATTTCAGGTTTGTAATCGGTTTCAGCATATTTGACAGGGAAAAGCTTATTATAAAGTTTTAATGAATGCAATACTTCAGCAATAAGATCAAAGTCTGTACAGGAACCTGAGTTAGTGCAATGGTAAATGCCATAGTTGATCTTAAGTTTCGTTGTTGATATTAATTTATCTATTGTTTTAGACAATGTAAAAGTCCAGGTAGGAGTGTATTTAACGTCATTAAAGGCTTTAAAATCCTGGCCTGTTCTGGCTTTTTCAATTAATTCATCAATGAAATTAGTTCTCATTTCACCAAAAAGTTTACTTGTTCGTATAATATAATATTTGTCTAATATTTCTTGAATAGCTTTTTCACCTGCAAGCTTACTTTTTCCAAGAGTGTTGAGCGGGTTTGTTTCATCTTCAGGAGAGTACGGTGTATTCTTTTTGCCATCAAATACATAATCAGTGCTCAGATATATAAGTGGAACATCTTTTTCTTTACATATTTTGGCCAGATTTAATGCCCCTGTTGTATTAATATCATATGCTGTTTGCTGGTTTTCTTCAGCATTATAAATATCTTCATAGCCTTTAGAAAAAATAATCAGGTTAAAATCTTTATTTTTTAAACTATTTAATACTACTTCTTCTCTTCTTATATCAAGATCAGTAAAGTTATAAGGAATAATAGTGAATGAAGATTGAGAAAGAATTTTATGTAACTGTAAGCCTAAACCACCATTTGCACCATATATTAATATTTTCATAAATTAATTTCCTATTTCTGAGTATAAATAAATTTTACTAAAAGTAAGAAGAAAAGAATATTCTTATTTTCATTAATTAGATAAACATCAATATACCTGAACTGTAGATAATAAGCCTATAATATTAACCTGTTTGTTTTCAGGTTCATGTATTTTTATAACTTTTTATTTAACCTGGTTAATTTCGTGAATTTGTTACATTTTACGAAAACCTGCTTCTAAAGACATATTTTAAAAATACTGAATTTACATCCTGTTAATTCAGATGATAGTTCTCAGAAGAAGAGCTGCAACCTCCTCGCTGATTCCTGATTTGTGTAATCTGGGTTAAACTAAACCACATTAATTTTAAATTCAATTGTTTATTATATAAATAAGGTTATTTGTTTCAAAGAAAAATTCTTTCTTCTTGTGTAAAATTAATAGGAAGTTTCTAAATAACATATTTAATATGAAAAACTTTTTCAACGATCCTGATAAAACTAAAATTATTGACTATGTTATTCCCTGTATATTAATAGGAATAGCTCTTATTGTGAGCATATATTTATTAAATTCATCAAAAATTTTTAAAGATAATTTTGTTGAAGATCTAGATCTTAAGTTTTCTTCCAACAAACTAACAAACAGGAATTACGCAATTTAAAATAAAAGCTTAAAAAAAGTTCTTATACCCCTTTTGTTCTTGTGAACAATCTGATAGTATAAGAACATGTATAATAAGAATTCCTATAGATTAGCACTCTTGGG
>JBFMGH010000289.1:0-3989 GCA_040752795.1 Cyanobacteriota bacterium | reverse complement strand
AGCTTTTTCTCGGATTATATCCTGTTCTTTTTGGGTTAAGTTTCTGGTATCATTCTTCTCGTTCATCTAATAATTTTAACATATTTGAGCTTTATCTGTCAAACATTTTATGAACGGAGTAATAATAGTTTTTATTATGAATTTAATCAGGGGTAAAAGAGGAAGAAGGCGTGGTAATGGCATTTTTTCAAATGTAGGAGAAGGGATATTTGATTCTTTTAGCAGTGGTTGTGGTGGCTGCGGAGGTTGTGGAGGTTAGAAATGTTCCGGATTTTTAATAAAAAAGTAAATAGAAAGCCAAAGTTTAATGAACCTTTCTTTCTTCAATGGCATATAACTGATAAATGTAATCTGAAATGCAAGCACTGCTACAGAGATGACATAAAAAAGGATCTTGAATATAATGATATGCTTGATGTATTAGCACAATTTAAGTTACTATTGAAATATATAAATAAAAAAGGAAGAATTCAATTTGCTGGAGGGGAGCCTTTATTATCTGATTATCTTTTTGATATTGTTAATGAAGCTAATAAATGTGATATACCATCAAGAATTTTATCTAATGGCATTTTAATTACTGAAGAAATATCTGAAAGGATTCTTAAAAGCCAAATAAAATATGTTCAAATATCTATAGATGGTATAGAAAGCACACATGATCAAATAAGAGGAGCTGGATCTTTTAAAAAATCTATACAGGCAGCAGAAACTTTAAGATCAAAAGGAATAGAAGTTACTTTTAACGTAACAGTTTCTAAATTAAACATTTCTGAACTGGAACAAATAGCTGAAATAGCCAGTCAGTATGCAAATAGATTAGGTTATCACAGGCTGGTGCCTTATGGGGCTGGTAAAAGCTTAGAAGATCAACTTATTCCACCTGATCTTGTTAGAGAATATTTTGATTTAATTAACAATAAAATCAAACCCGGATATGATGACCTTGAAGTGGTTTTAAGAGACCCTCTCTGGAAACCTTATTTTGCTCCAGAAGCGCAGTGTCCATTTATTGGAGGGTGCTCAGTGGCTTATAATGGTATTTGTGTTGAATCAAATGGAGATGTGTATCCGTGTCGCCGCATGCCTGTAGTTATTGGTAATCTGACCAAGGAGTCTTTAATTGATATCTGGGAATCAAAAATAATGAGAGAACTCAGAAACAGAGATAAGCTAAAAGGCAACTGTAAAAAGTGTAATCTGAAATGGCTTTGTGGAGGCTGTAGAGCTATTGCCTATGCTGTTACAAATGACTATTTACAGGAAGATATTCAGTGTTTCAAATATGTTAAATAGCCTAAACAATCCTACCTGCAAATTAGTAACCCGGCGATAATATTTAAAAAGCTACATATCTCAAACTTGGGGAGGACATGTTCCGGGGTATCAAATAAAATAATATGTTATACTACTATATTGTTTGTTAGCATATTAATGAGGTTATTATGACTGAAATTCACTTTACTAAGATGCATGGCCTTGGTAATGATTTTATTATTGTTGAAGATAAAGATTTACCTGACGATATAGATTATTCAGAATTATCTAAATGTTTTTGTGACAGGCATTTTGGTATTGGTGGAGATGGTTTAATTATTATTAACCCTAAAAACGGAAATTATGAAACTGATACTGCGTGGAGAATATTTAACTCTGATGGATCTGAACCTCAAATGTGTGGTAATGGCATACGTTGCTTTGCTAGATATGTTTATGACAAAGGAATAGTTCAAAAAAAAGAATTTACGGTTAATACATTGGCAGGCGTGATTACACCTACTATTGAATCTGAATTAATTAAAGTCGATATGGGAAAACCAATCATTGAGCCTTCGTTGATTCCAGTTAAGATTAATTTAGACAGGGCTTTGATGTATTCATTAGTTATTCAGGAAAAAGAATTTAAAATTAATTGTATCAGCATGGGAAACCCTCATTGTGTAATTTTTATTGAAGAATTTGTAGACCTGAAAAAATGGGGACCATTAATAGAAACACATGAATTATTTCCTGAAAAAACTAATGTTGAGTTTGTTAAGAAGGTTGATTCTTCACATATAAAAGTAAATGTATGGGAAAGAGGCTGTGGAATTACTCTGGCCTGTGGCACAGGAGCTTGTGCCTGTGTTGTTGCCGGGGTTTTAAATAATCTAATAGATACCATTACAAAAGTTACACTGCCCGGTGGAGATCTTTTTATTACTTTTGATCAAAATTTGAACCGTGTATTTATGAGTGGCCCTGCAGAGTATTCTTTTTCCGGTATGATTTGTTTATAAATTTGAAATAATTGCTGTTAAAATTACTAAGAAAATTGAGCTTTAAAACAATTATTATGTCAGATAACTAGCTTTAAAGAGTTTGTAGAGTTAAACTTTCTGTTTTCTATTTTATTTTCAATATCAACTTTAAAGTATCAAAACAAACCCTTTATGTAACAATATTTTAAAGTAAAGGTTTATTTAATAACTATAGTTGTGCTAGTATATATAGCCTGTAAGAATTAACTTTGGAGGTGTAAAATAAACCTTGAATAAATATGAAATGATTTACTGCTTTAAGCCCACCCTGGATCCTGATAGCATTGAAAATGCTATTAAAAATGTTGAAAATAATATTGTTAATAATTTAAAAGGGAAAATTATTAAAACTGATAAATTAGGTAGAAAAAAATTAGCATATGACGTTAATAAATTTAGAGATGGTTTTTATGCTACAACATATTTTGAACTGGATCCTGAGAAAATAAAAATCTTAAAAAGAAATATGAAGCACAATGATAATATTATCAGAGAGCTAACTATCAGAATAGATGATTTAGAGCAATATCTAAACGCTGAATTGCCCAAAGAAACCGATAGAGATAGAGATAGGGATCGAGATAGGGATGGTAGACCAAGACACAGATCAAGAGATTTTGATCGTGACCACCATAGAAGACCCAGAGATAGAGATAGAGCTGAAGCAAGATAGTAGTCTTTTTAAAATAGGAGCAGTTTAATGAGTATTAGTAAAGCAGTTATAACAGGAAAAGTTGTCAGAGACCCTGAGAAACGCTTTACGCCTTCAAATGTTCCGGTTACAACATTTTCAATTAATGTTGAAACATCAAAAAGTGAAGGTATGAATCTTGTTAGAGTTATTACCTGGAAAAATTTAGCAGATACCTGTGCTGAGACTGTTAAAAAAGGCCATAAGGTTATTGTAGATGGCAGACTGCAAACTAACAGTTATAAAGATACCAGTGGCGTTGAAAAGAAGGGCCTGGAACTTGATGCTGTCAGTGTTGAAATTATATCCGGCAAACCTGAAAAACCTGAAAAACCGGCTGATAAATCTAATGAAAGTTATGATGATATACCTCCTCCAAGTGCCGATGATTATAATATTTCATCCGATGAATTAATTGATGAAGAAGAGATACCTTTTTAATATTAGGATATAAGGAGTCCAAATGACTGAAGTTAATAGAAAAAAAAGAAAATCATGCAATTTCTGTGCTGACAAAATTAAAGTAATTGATTTTAAAGATGCACCCAGATTAAAAAAATACCTGACAGAAAGAGGTAAAATTCTTCCCAGAAGAATAACTGGTAATTGTGCAAGACACCAGAGAATGTTAACCTCATCAATTAAACGTTGCCGCGAATTAGCTTTAATAGGCTATATTCTGGAAGGTTAAATTTTTTATTATATCTTTGAAAAAATCTGCTTTGCTGAAGAGCAAAGTAGGTTTTTGTTTTTAATACTGAATCGCGATCGAAAAACTAAAGAAAAAAACATAACCCGGATTATTCACAAAGTTTCGGAAATAGATCTTTGCCTAGGGCCCAAAAGGCCCACCCTGCGGGCCTTTTGGGCCTGATCCTCTAAAGCCTGGTCCCTGTTAAATGCATAAATCTTTAACTTAACAGGAATTACGCAATTTAAAATAAAAGCTTAAAAAAAGTTCTTATACCCCTTTTGTTCTTGTGAACAATCTGATAGTA
>JBFMGH010000288.1:0-4979 GCA_040752795.1 Cyanobacteriota bacterium | reverse complement strand
AGAAGGTGGTGGGTTTAAGCCTAATAAACACCTCCAGGAATCTGCTGATAAAATGGCTGATAAACTTGGAATTAATTATGAACATTTACCCAGAAATGATAGAACTGATGCTCATGCATTTGAAAAAGCTGGTTATCCTGCTATTACATTTTTATGGGCCTGGAAAAATGATATGTCTAACAGGCCACATTATCATGATGTAACTGATAGGCCTGAAATAGCCAATTATGACAATCTTAATGATTCTACTAAACTTGCCCTGGCAACCGTCTGGGATTTAAGTAATAAAAAAGTATAGATTTAATCTAATATATGCTTAGGCCACGTATAACGTGGCTTTTTAATATTCGCTTATATGTTGTCTTTGATTAATTAAGTATTTTTCTTATAATAGTTTCTCTGTCGTGTAAACTTTAAATGTATTAATATTAAAGCAAAATGAACAGTATTTTGGGCACTATTTTAATTATAATTCTATTCATTATATTTATAATGCCGTTAATGTTCGTATTTTTTCATATTTATCTCCCCAAAGTTGCAAATTTTGATAATCCAGCCAACCATAGCATTAAATATCAGGATATAATTATTGAAACTGAAGACAACCTGACTCTTAAGGGTTGGTATATTCCTTCTAGCACTAACAAAGGTACTATTCTGGTTTGTCATGGAGTCGTTGCTAATAGAGCGGATGTTTTAAGGGTTACATTAAAATTTCATAATGCTGGTTATGAAGTTTATACATTTGACTTTAGAGGTCATGGCGAAAGTGATAACGCTAAAGTAACATATGGTTTTACAGAAAAAAGAGATATTAAGGCTATTGTTAATTATATTAAATCAAGAGGTGTAAAGCAGCTTGGGGCATATGGGCTTTCAATGGGTGCAGCAATTTTGTTATTATCTATGCAAGAAAATCCTGAAATTTCTCCAGTTATTGCTGATAGTAGTTTTGCTTCAGTAGAAAAAATTATGAATTACAGGTTAGCAAAAATAATACCTTCTCCTCTTAATAAACCTATGGTAGCTCTTGGAAAACTTTATACTAAAATCTTTTATGGCGTTGATATTGATCAAATTGCTCCTATTGAAATTGTTAATATAATTAATAGACCAATAATGTTCATTGTTGGTACTGCTGATACCAATATTACTCCAGATAACGGAAATTTGCTTTATGAGAGAGCTAATGACCCGAAAGAATTATTTGTTGTTAAAGGTGCTGATCATACTCAAACTATAGACAGCCCGGATTTTGATGAAAGAACTCTGACTTTCATCTCCAAATATTTAAACAAAGAAAAAGATACTATAGAGGCAGCTCAATAATAGCTTTAAACTTCTCTTTATATTCAAGCCTGATACTTCCGCCCATTGTTTCTATTAAACCTTTTGATATAAATAATCCAAGACCTGATCCCCGGGTTGTTCTTGTTAAATTATCGTCCAGCCTTTTAAATTTTTCAAATAATGTCTGCAAAAGTTCATTCTGAATTGGATCACATTCGTTTATTACCTCTAAAACCAGTTTATTTTCTTCTTCAAAAACATCAATATTAACAATAATAGGTGAATTTGGATAAGAATATTTAACCGCATTACCTATTAAATTAACTATAACCTGTTCAAATCTATCAGGATCAAGAAAAATTGTAGGCAAATTTTCCGGAACATAAAGAGTTATTTCTTTACTATGCTGCTTGCTTTTAAATGAATCTATTGACCTTTCAATAATTGGAACTATATCTATTTCATCCATATATACTTTTATTGCAGAACTTTCAAGATCTGGTATTACTAATAAATCTTCTACCATTCTGCTTAATCTTTCAGCCTGTTCTTTTATAACCTTTAAAGATTTTTTCCTGAGATCTTCAGGTATCTCTACATCCTGTCTCATAAGTCTGGAAGTGTAGCCTCTAATGCTTGTTAAAGGGGTTCTGAGTTCATGGCTAACTGTATCTATTAGGTTAGATTTTAATTTGTCAAGCTGAGCTAGTTGCTCATTCGCTTCCTGCAGTGCTTTAAGAGTAAATCTAATTTTTTCTGCCATAGCATTAAATTCATTAGCCAGATATACTATCTCATATGGTGTGAAATACCCCTTAATTAAACGAATTCTTCTTTCATATTTACCTTCAGCAATTGCATTAACTGCTTTAATTAATTGCCTGAAGTTTCTATTTAAAGCATTAACATATATAGAACCTAAGAAAATTGATATAATTGCTGCAAAAGCCAATGTTATTAAAATTCTCTGTCTCGCTAAAATAATTCCATAATAGGTTACATTTTGAGGTGTGTATATTATTATTGATAAATTTGAATTCGGTACTTTGTAAAATAAAGCGGGCTGGTTTTTAAAAGGTCCAAATGGTATTACTTCTCCTACTTTGGATTCTTTTAGAATATCTTCTGGTACTGCATATATTTCATTTGAATCAATCTCTGTTTTTTCTTTTGGATAAGCAAATACTACATACCCTTCATTATTTATTATTCTTACATACCTGTCTATCGAAGACATTTCATTAAAAATAACATCCTGCATTGTACTATTGTCTAAATTCGCTTTAATAACTTTATAACCCAGAAGGTTTTCCGGTACTTTACAATATAAAGTAATTATTTGCACACCCTGATTTCTTTGAACAAAGACAAAATTATCTGAATCAAAATCTAAAAAATTAAAAGTCTGTAAATTTTCAGGATTATATGATAAAACAGCTTCATTCTGGCTTGAATAGATCTCTATACTTTTAATCTGAGGAACTGATAATGTCATATATTGCATAAAACTTTCAATCTCTTCTTTTGAGAGATTTAATGATTGGTTAATTATTAAATTGGAAAGAAATTTTAAATTATATGTTGGTATTTCAACAGATGAAGAAAGCCTGTAATTAATATTATCCAGAGTTACTTTTCCAGAATAATCCAACTCTTTTTTTACTGCGTGCTGATTAATACTTACAAGTAACATACCTGCAATGAATAAAGGGAAAAATACAGCCACTAAAAATACTGTAATAACCTGATGGGTTAATCTAAATCTTTTAATTCTTATATTCATTCATTATACAACACTGGATGGCTTTTCTGCCCAGGGTACTAACTTATATCCTACATTGGTGACTGTTTGTAAATACTTTGGTTTTTTATGATTTTCTTCTATCTTTTGTCTTAATCCACCAATATGAACTCTTAACATTCTTACATCTTCATCAGCCTCATACCCCCATACTTCATCAAGTATAGTTGATAAACTAACTGCCTGGTTTACGTGCTGCATTAAACAATACAATATTTCAAACTCTGTAGGAGTAAGCTTAATAATTTTATCTTTTATTTGTACTTCTAATGATTCTGGAGATAACCTTAAATCTCCGGCAGATAAATTTTCAGATGAAGGTTTTTCATTATCTTCAGGGTTTGAAGAACGCCTCATTAAAGCCCTTAACCTGACCAAGAGTTCTTGTATGTCAAAAGGTTTTACTAAATAATCATCTGCACCTGAATTAAATCCTACAATTTTATCTTCAAGTGTGCCTTTGGCAGTTAACAAAATAATCGGAACCTCTTTTGTTGAAGCTTGTTGTCTTAATTGACTGCAAACCTGAAAACCATCTATTCTTGGCATCATAACATCTAATATTATACAATCATACTTTTCTTGTTGCGCTTTTTGAAGACCAACATAGCCATCTGTTGCATAGTCAACCGTATAGCCGCTTAATTGCAGGTCTAAATACAACCAATCCATTATTTCAGGGTCATCATCAACTATTAGCACTCGCGGCATTAGGCATTCTCCTTTTATTGCTTTTCCACAAGTTTCTTTTACGTCATATTATCTATGTATTGTAACCTTAACATAGATTATTAGCTAGATTATTAAGCATATATTATAAAACATAATAATTATACCAATCCACGGAAGTAAACGATATATGGCTTTAAATTTTTATAGGGTGTTTTTGCCTGCGCAGCACAAAAACACCCTGCATCTATAATCTGGAATCTATAGATTAATTTCAAGAATATGTATATTTTAATTTGTTTCTTGTTACTTGAATATTATTAAATCTAAAACCAAAAATAGTAATATTTTAGAATATCAATAATACTTTTTATATTTATTTTTAAAGTCTAAGCAGATAATGCTTGTTCTGCAATATCTTTAGTATCAAAGATATTAATAACAGAATCAAGCTTAGTTAGTTTTAACATATCAAGTGTATATTCTTGCAAACCGAAAACCCCAAATTTGCCACCATTTTCTGTGCATTTGTTATTAATATAAACTAATAAACCCAGCCCGGTAGAACTTAAATAGTCTACACTTGACATATTCATTAGAATTCTGAATTGGTTAACTTCAAAAAGCTTTTCAGCCTGACTTTTAATATTTTCTAAAGCGTCTAAATCTATTGTTTGATAAGGTACGTCAATAACGTTTACAGAATTGTTTCCATTACCTGGTATCATAACTACCTCGGACCATTTAATTATTTTGCTTCCAATAATAAAATATTACCACAACAGAATATAAATGAGTAATTATTTTCTAATAAAAGCTGCATTCTTATGAGCCATTAAGCCTTCTAAATTGGCTAGATGTTCTGATATAGGTATTAATTGCTCTTTGGCAAAATTTTCAGATATTATTTGATATGTTTGGATTTTTATAAAGTCGAAAACAGATAAGCCTCCACTATATTTTGCTATTCCATTTGTAGGTAAAACATGATTTGTTCCACTGCAATAATCTCCAAATACTTCTGCTGAATAATTACCTGCAAATAACGAACCGTAATTTTTAAAAACGTTTATATATTCTTCATTTTTATGAAAGCATAGCTGTAAATGCTCAGGAGCTTTTTTATTTGCAATATTTATTGCTTGATCCAACGATTCTACTGTTATTATACAAGAATTCTCAAGTGCTTTGCACGCAATATCTTTTGTATTAAGATTGT
>JBFMGH010000287.1:0-16244 GCA_040752795.1 Cyanobacteriota bacterium | reverse complement strand
TTAAAATTATTATTGGGTGTTTTTCGGTGCTACGCACCTAAAAACACCCAGCCTCTATAATCTGGAATCTATAAATTACTTTCAAGGATAAGTATAAATCTGTTTGTTGATTATTGATAATTAATCACTAATATACTCTTGTTGATAGAACAAAATCATAAAACCTGCCAGTATGGCAGGTTTTATATCAAATTATTTTCTTTTTAATTGGATATTACTCTTGATTCTACATTTTTACAGCTACACCATTAATGTTGAGGTGTTTAATCAGCTTACCAATAAGAACCTGGTTACCGTTATCATCAATAATAGCCTTCTTGTAGCCATTTTCTTTGAAGTTAACAATTCTATAGTTTCCTTCAAGTTGAAGATTCAGAGTATCATTATGTCCGATACCTAAGAATGGATTACCAGGGTTGGCGTGAACAATATTGTTCTTGCCAGCTAATCTTACGTTGAATTCATCAGCTCTGGTATCAGTTCCGCCAGCTTTGGCTCCACCACGAAGAACTATTTCGTTTCTCTGGCTGTTAGGATCTAAAACGAGAACGCCTCTGTCATTATCGCCACCTAATACCATTTCGTGATATTGACCTACTGAGCTGCCATCTACTTTGTAATATCCAGTGTCTCTGCCTGCCCCTGAGCTCTGTTCAGTAGTTGTATGGTTGTTGGCATTAACCATTATTTGCAGGTCATCGCCAGATCCAGATTTCTGTGTTGCTTTATTACCTGCACCCTCATCAAGGTATATTCTCTGCTGAGAATCTCCACGGGTGCTAACTTGTTTTGCATCACCTTGATATACATCCATATCCTGTGCTGCACCGCCAATTGCATCAGATTTTTGTACTTGATCGCCAGTTTTACTTGATGACCACTGGTTAGCTTCACCAACAGCATTACCATTTGCATCAGTTGTACCGTGAGCTATTTGAACATTGTCACCGCTATCATTTCTGGCAACCTGATGTACTTCTTTACCGCCAGCTTCAAGCTTGTTGTCACCATGTTCATTTGTGACATCTTGAACTGTATAATCAGTATGGGTTGATTTTACTTCGTTATTACCATATGTATTGGTCAGCATCTGTTCAGCTGTGTCTACATTTTTAGCTTCAACTTTGTTATTACCTAATTTATTTTCAACTTCCTGATTTACTGTATCATGTGGTTGATTAACCCAGGTGTCATTAGCTTTTACAACGTTATCACCAGATTCATTAGTTACTTTTTGATCTACAACCTGTATATCTTCTGCGATTACTTCGTTATTACCTGTTACATTTTTTACCTCCTGATATGCTGAATCATTAACCTGATTGAACCATGTATCTTCTGCACGAACTTTATTGTCACCGCGTTTATTTTCCACAGTCTGTTCAGTATATTCAACATCTTCTGTTATAACTTTATTAGTTCCATCTTCATTAGAAACAGTTTGAATAGCTTCATCACCACCCTGATTCCACCAGGTATCTTCTGTTATAACTTCATTTATTCCGTAGATATTACCAACGTTTTGTTTTGTATATTGAATATCTTCAGAAACCACTCTGTTATTTCCTGTAAAGTTAAACACATCTTGATTAACTCTATCGCCATCCTGGTTCCACCAGATATCTTCAGCTACAACATCATTATTTCCAAATAAATTAATTGCAGTTTGATCAGTAATATAGTTATCTTGAGAGACTAATTTATTATCGCCAAAAATATTAAGAGCATTTTGATCAACAATAACATTATCTTTAGCTTTTAATTTGTTATCACCATAAATATTTACAGCATTTTGATTAACTATAATATTATCTTCAGCTTCTAATTGATTTTTGCCATAAATATTTGCAGCATTTTGCTCTAAGTAAACATTATTTTTACCTTTAAGATAATTATCGCCATAAATGTTTGTTGCATTTTCACGGGCAATAATATTATTATTAGCTTCTAATCTATTGTCTCCGTATATATTGCTTGCGTTTAATGTTACATTATCTAATCCTTCTGCTTTTAACTTAATATCTTTGTTAACTTCTGACTGACTTATCGTCACACCTGGCGGAATCTTTTTCTTTTCTCCACCCGGGTCAGTCGTTACCGTTTTCTTCTTATTTACACCGGGGTCGGTCACTACAGCTTTTTTCTTAACCTCAGGATCAGGTTTATTATAAACTACCTCTCCTGTTACAGTATTCAAATCAATTTCTTTTCCATTAACTTTGAAAGTTTTTATTACCTCACCAATATTAACTTTGTTACCATTTGAATCTGTTAATACATGAGATATGCCTTCTTTGTCAGATTTATTAATTGTATATGAACCCTGAACCAGAACGTTCAATTTATCTTTTTTGCTTCTTCTGCCCCATGCTTCATCAACAGTGTTAGCATTAACAGTGTTATTTTTACCGCCCAGTTCAACGTTAAACTCATCTTCCATCAGGTCAAATGTTTTTCCGCCGCCCAGAATATTTACAGTATTACCAGAACTATTTTTATCAAGTCTGACATTGGCTTTATCATTTCCCTGACCTAAATTCATATCATGTGTATTGTTTTTGCCGGTTACATTATATACAGCTTCATCACCAAACCAGCCTGTATCCTGTACTGTTTTATTATCAGAACCATCAACTTTCATTTTCACGTCATCACGATATAACCAGGTATCCTGCTTGGCAGTTGAAGAATTACCAGCTACTGTTGCATCCTGAGTTGATTTTCCAAATACACTACCTTTTTGAGTAATGCTTGAGTTATCACCGTGCGAAGATGCTACCTGTTTTGTTTCAGCTCCAATATTCCAGTTGCCACCAAATGCTCCATCCTGAACTATACTGCTATTATTTCCATAGATGTGAGCTTCCTGGTCAATATTATCAGCAAACCAGCCCGGATCTTGAGAAATACTGGTATTATCTCCAATTGCTTCAGCATAAACTTTTTGATCACCACCGCTATGACCATGTTGATCAATTTTAACATCTTTTCCAAATGCTGATGCAGTTGCTTTCATGTCACCAACCCATGGGCCATCCTGGGTTATATCTGCCTTTTCCCCCTGAGTTGTTGCAGTTACGTCCATATCGCCCCACATTGGGCCTTCTTGAACGATATCAGCATTTTTGCCGGTAGTAGATGCTACTGCATCCATATCACCGAACCATGGACCATCTTGATGTATGTTGCTATTTTTACCATCAGTATAGGCTTTAGCATCCATATCACCCCATACTGGTCCATCCTGGGTTATAGGACTCTCTTTGCCCGTTGTCATGGCTTCAGCGCTAAAGTCTGTAAACCATGAACTTTCTTGTTCTATTGCGCTCTCTTTGCCCGTTGTTGTGGCATTAGATTTGCCATCAACGTCTTCCTGATATATTTTGCTATAATCACCAGATGTGATAGCATTAGCATCACCTTTAATATTAACCTGATCAATAGTACTATAGTTTCCAGTTGTAACAGCATCAGCATTCTTCTTAACATCAGATTGACTTATTTTGCTATAATCACCTGCTGTTGTTGCTGTAGCATTACCATCAATATATGATTGTGTTACATTACTTTTATCTCCTGTTGTTGAACCTAATGCATCGCCTTTAATAAATGACTGATAGACACTGCTATTATCACCTTCAGTAGTTGCTGTTGCATCACCTTTTACATTCCACTGAGTGATCGGGCTTTTATCACCCTCAGTATGAGCTTTAGCGTCACCATCAATGTTGTATTGGGTAATAGGACTCTTGTCACCTTCAGTGTGTGCAGATGCATCGCCCTTAATATTATTCTGATCAATTGGGCTTTCGTCACCTTTTGTATGTGCTTTGGCATCACCATCAACATTGGTTTGTGTTATAGGTGCTTTATCAGCATCAGTTGTTGCTACTACATCACCTTTTACATCCTCTTGAACCACTGGCTCATCAGATACAGTAGTACTAACCGGTGGATGCAATGTAATCTTCTGGCCAACCCATATTTTGTTAGCATTCTTAATATTGTTAGACTTCTGAATATGGTCCTGAACATCTTTCATGTTCATGCCTTCATAAAGACCATTTTTCATAGCTGCCTGTGAAATCTCTTCAAGAGTATCGCCACTTTCAACTACATGAACATAACCGTAAGAAATCTTGCCATCGTCACCCATTTTGCCAGCAATTTCATCTTCAATGGTACTGACATTAGCTGCTTCTCTACGGTCATGGCGAACCTCTTCCCATCCGGATGCTTTTGTAGAGTCTTTGGCACTATCTTTTGTTGAATCTTTCGAAGAATCTTTCTTTGGAAGTGGTGTGCCAGGAATGTATACGCCCTGCTGCACTATTTGTTGATCATTCCTGATAGACTTGATTTCACGTTCAACTTCTTTTTTGTCTACCTTATTTTTCTTGGTTTCAATAGGTCTTAAACTATCAACTCTTCCAAGTTCTGGTGACATACTCTTGTCCTTTCCTATTTATTGGGAATAATTATTGTTTTCAGGTAACCAAACCACATTTATTAGCTTATTAACTTACACACAGGTTAATTAAATCAGTTTTGTGATTATGTAGGGTATAATTTCATATCGTCTACCTACTACTGCACTAACAACCTCAGCAAAAACTGAGATTAGAAATAAATTTTTGAGTGTTACTCATATTTTCGGAATTTGGATAATAAACTTTAGTGCGTGATTTCATAGATAAATACCACTACTCGATATTATTCTGGTTTAAGACATACCAATATCATATTTATCAGAATACTATTTACTGGCGCGTTTTAGTCATCAAGCATACAGCACATAGCAGCAATTACTAGTTAAGTGGCAAAATTTAGATTCCAATATACCTTAAAGCATGGATTTGTAGGGTAATTGTTCCTTGCCTGCAAATAGATTAACTGTGGTATATATATAAAAACAATCTATTGTGAATTTATTTCTAAAAATAGTTAAAAATTACAAAATATTGTTACTTATGTTTACAAACCTGTTTCTGTTAATCTTTTAAAATCCATCATTATAGAGCAAGTTGACTATAATTATGGCCAACTCCTTTATATTTATAACAATCCACGGAAGTAAACGATATATGGCTTTAAATTATTCTAAGGTATTTTTACCTGCTGCGCAGGTAAAAAACACCAGATATTTATTCTTTTCTTATGTTTGTTTGATTAATTCTTTAACTATATCTGATATAACCTATTACTTTTTCTTTGTTTTCTTCTTTTTTCTTGTTTTTGGCAATGATGTTTGTATAACGACTTTTTTCTTTTTGTTTAAAACTCCCATAATCAATGCACAAATAAATATATATACTATTAAAGCACTTCCGGCAGGTGCAATGAAATACCATATATTACTTACAAACTTTACTGAATACAAATACGTTGTCAATGGTATCATTACCCCGCAAAATATTATTAAAACCAGTTTGGAATGATAAATAAAATTACTCAGGGTTACATTTGTTTTTACATAATTAAATTGTAAAAAAGTTAAGAATACATATATTATTAACTCTGGTATAGGTATATGATAATGAATTGAATTTTTATCAACCCAATCACTTGCAGTTCCACTTATATTTATTATTGCCGGTATTTTTTCCGGCATAACTCCATTTATTCCTATTGAAAAAAGTATTATTACAACAAAAATTGGTATAAACAGTTTTAATTCATTTTTTACTTTTTTATCCATGTTTCAGACTTTACCTGCTAGCTCTTTTTCATATGATTTTAGTATATTTTAATCCTTAATGTATCTATTAATAAAATACATTAACAACTATTTATATTAAACTATTCAAAATATTTACATGCTAAACTATAACAAAGTAAACAGCAGGTAGTTTTCATGAACAATACACAGGAATCATTAATTAAAGACAGAATACAGCAATTAAAAGACCACTCCTATATACCAGAAAATGTTGCTGAAAAACTAATTGAGATCGGTAAAAAACTCGGCGACCAAAAAGATCTTAAGGTTTCTATTGCCGAAATTCAAGATTTATGGCAGGATGAACTACTTGAATCTTATGTATGTGTTGATAAATTGCAAAATACTATTCTTCAATATGAAGATGAGCTCGTTCTAATGATGGATCAAATGGATGCTCTGGTTAAATGTAGTTTATTAATTAAACAATATAGCTTATATCTTAAAGAAGAAATTGAAAAAATATCAGATAAAATAGATCGTCAGGGCTTAGATGAAAGAATTGACCAGCTTGTTGGCCTGCTAGAAGAAATTAAACCTAAACGTCACCTTAATCTCGTAAGAGATACTGAAATAATTGAATTTCCGAAAAAGAAATAAACGGTTAATTAAAACCCTGAATATATTTGTGTTAAATCTACAACTAAATTTTTACCACTTATAAAGTAAAGTCCTGACCAAGGTAGTATTTTTTTGCTATTGTATCATTGGCAACTTGCTGACTGGTTCCTTTGACTCTGATTTCACCTTCATGTATAATGTAAGCCCTATCCGTGACTGATAACGTAGCCCGCGGATTATGGTCTGTTAAAAGAATACCTATACCATCGTCTCTTAATTTTGATATTATTCCCTGAATATCAGCAATTGCAATAGGATCAATACCTGTAAATGGTTCATCTAGTAATATAAATTTAGGTGACGTTGCCAGTGCCCTTGCTATTTCCAGGCGTCTTCTTTCTCCACCAGAAAGTTGTATTGCTATTGTTTTTTTTAGTTTTGAAATGCCAAAATCATTTAATAATTTATTTGTTCTTTTTTCAATTTCGTCAGGAGTAAGATTTAGCATCTCTAAAACAAGTTTTATATTATCTTCAACTGTTAATCGCCTAAAAACTGAAGCTTCTTGGGGTAAAT
Source organism: Cyanobacteriota bacterium (assembly GCA_040752795.1). Taxonomy (GTDB): domain Bacteria; phylum Cyanobacteriota; class Vampirovibrionia; order JBFMGH01; family JBFMGH01; genus JBFMGH01. Next base: position 9,388 of record JBFMGH010000287.1, on the reverse strand, counting down.
AACCAATTCCTGCAATAGCTCTTTTATGCATTGGAAGTTTTGTAAGACTTTCATTATTTAAAAATATACTACCACCATCAGGTTTTACAAGGCCAACAACCATATAGAAAGAAGTTGTTTTGCCAGCTCCATTTGGGCCAAGAAGCCCAACTATTTCTCCCTGATTAACTTCAAAGCTAACATCATTTACAACGGGTTTGTCATTATATATTTTTTTTAGGTTTTCAGCTCTAATAGTCATCGCTCATTCCTTGTTAGAATTATTAGTTCCAGCCTCCGGGGTAACAGAATTATTAATAACATTAGAAGGAGGAACTATTGGTTCCAGGGTGGGTTGTGGTGTTGGTTCAGAAGAAGGTTCTGTTGGTTTTTCAACAGGTGTATTTTCAGGTTTTGGTGTTGTTACAGGTTTAGATATTTCACTTTTAATAAACTCTGTTTTAACATTACCTTCGGCAACAAAGTTTTTTGGATTAGTTGTAACTTTAATAATGTTAGCACTTACTTTTCTTAAAGCGTCTTTTATTTGAGATCTTCCAGTAAACACTATTGTATTAAGAGAATTATCTGGAGCAAGATAAATAGAGGCTTTAGGGCCTGTAGCGGTATAATCTTCATAGATTACTTTAACATTGCCAGTGCCAATTATAGTATTATTAGCTTTATTATAAACCTGTGATGATGAACTCATAGAAACCTTGCCGGTATCTTTCAGTGTTGTTACGGTGGAGACTCCTCCACTTGCCGTAACGTTATTAGTTGATAATTCTATAGAAATAGTTCCTGCCGTAATTGTTGTAGAATCTCTAACAACCTTAGCATGACCAGATATGGTTGCCTTATAAGGTTTGCCAGCCTCATTGTTAAGCAATACCGCTTCACCACCAGATATAACCATGTTTTTATAGTTTATTAAAACATTTCCTGATGCTTTAACTTCTTTTGTTTGATTATTAAACTCTTGTTGATTTGCCTTAACAGTAATTGAACCCGGAGAACCCTTCTCTATTCTTGAATATGTATTACCCTGAGCAATAAGCTGATTAGAGGCAAGTAATAATGTGATTTTTTCAGCTTTAATATCACCATCAGAACCATTTTTTTTCATTACTGCTGAAGCACCATCAGTAAAAATAGCTTTATCAGGCTCACCTTTACTATCAGAAGTCAGGGTAGCCTGTGGGCTTGATATCATTATGTTATCAAAATTAACTTTAACGTTACCCTGAAAGTGAGCAGTATTGTTATCTACCTTAAAATCTTGCTTATCAGCTTCAATAGTTACTGTTATAGCTTGTGAAGCTTCAGAAACAATAAAAAATGATATTATTAATATTATAAAAAGTATTTTTTGAATTATTTTAGACATGGTTTATCCTGACATATTTAGTTCTGAAAAAGTATTTCCTTCGAGTTTAATGTTGTTAAAATCAGTTGAAAAGATTGTTTTATCTGCATAACTGGTAATGAAGTTAGCTTTTATAACTTTAACATTTCCTTCAGCTGTAATATTATCATTTTCTTTTGTCCAGTACATGGTTTCAGAATGAATAGAAATTTTTTCATTAGGTTCTTGAATAAAAGCACCTTTATTTAAACTTAGTTTATGTTCTTTTTCAATGTAATTACCTTCAGGGGCTTCAAAAGTTAGCAAAACTTTATTATCTTCACCAAAGAATTTACCTTTGATATTGGTTAGTTTAGCATTTTTATGAGAATAAACAGCTTTATCGGCAGTAAGTTCCCATATTTTTTTACCACTTTCGGTTTCAACGATATGTAGATTTTCTGCCTGAGCACTTTCTTCAACAGTAGAAGTTTCACTATTATAGGATTTTTCTATATCTTTATTAATTTCTACCGTAGAAGAAACTACCCACCATACAATAAGAGCTATAACTATGATACTTATAATTATTATTCCGTTTTTTTTCATAGTAATAAAATTTCTCCTGAAATTATATTAATTTTTTGAGCAGGATATTGACTTAAGTTAGTTATTTAAGAATTATAAAACAATTCTTGTTAATAGTTAAAATAGTAATAATTTATTCATTAAAACAGCACTGATTAAAATATAAAGATTTTTGCATAACTAGATAAAGTCTCAAATTAACTAACCCGAATTATTCACAAATCAGGAATCAGCGAGGAGGTTGCAGGGTGTAAATCCAGTATTTTTAAAATATGTCATTAGAAGAAGGTTTTACCTAAATGAAACAAATTCATGAATTAATCAGGCTAAGATAGCAGAGAAATAGTTTCGGGTTTAAAATGCCTGTTATGCAAAGTTTTTAGAGAAAGAATTTATTATTTTGAATAATGACTTATAGGATATTAGGGTAGGTTAAAACATGTAATACATGTATACATGTTACTAGAATTATAAGGCTGGTTTTTAAATTTTAAGCAAAGAGCATCAAAGGTTTTTGATTTTCCAAGTTAGCTTTATCTAGCTTATTTTTAATAAATTCAGCCCATCTTTCATAGAGTTTTGGTAGTAAATCAAAAGTATAAGTCATCTCCGAGAAATTATTGGCTTTCTTTAAAGCATCATTTCCCTGTGCATAAGCCTGAGACTCTCTAACAGCCTTGTTATATAACACCTTAAGAACAAACTTATCTTCTTTAATGCCCAGCTGAGATAGGACATTTTTCATATCTTTATCAAAAGTTGAGTTATCAACAAGTTCATATATATCGATAATTTCGTCTAAGGTAGCTTTATTGCCCATTAACAGTTTATTAATTTCATCATCAATGGGTGGTAAGACTTCATTTATAACATAGAGAATTTTATCTTCAAGAGAGTTTGAGGCTTCTTCTAGTTTAAAGTGATTTTCTTCACCACGGGCCATGCTGTCTCTTAAGAGTTTTTCTTGTTCTGGTGTAAATGCCTGTAGAACGTGAGTAAATTCATGAGCGAGGTCTTTAATTAGGTCCGGGCCATAAACATTAAAGTCAACAAATAGTCCGACCATCATTTTACCTTTAGGGTCAAAGCCCGTAGCACAAAAAGCCGATGCACCCATTTGTTCACGTGGGGTATGTTGTAGCATAACGTCAGTGCCTTCAGGAATAAATTCACATATTATTTTATCAAGTTCTTTAGGGGTTATTCTGCCATTTTGAATGTTTAGTTGAATAATTTTACGTGTGAATTGTTTAACAAGCTCAGGTATTTTAGAATCATCAAGCTTACTGGCATCATTTTGAGTAGCTGTAAAAGATACAGTATCTTTATTTAAGATATTTAGTTTTGGAACATTTTTGTAATCCAAAGGATTAACATTTTTCTTCTGGCAATTACTATTGTTTACCAGGAAGTTTGTATTTACAAACATAAACCCCAACCTTTTTTGTCTCTCTATAAGTTAAAAAGAATTAAAATTCTATTTTTAAGTTACATCAGACACAGAATTAATAAAATCATTTAATGAAATTTTTTATTAATTCTTAACTATTAGATATTTTTAATTGGAGTTATTTGCTATTAGAAAAGATTTTAATTATATACAAATAGAAATTCAGTATTATTTGAGGCTTTCAGTGATAACAGAATTTTTTAGGATTTTGAGTTTACAAATATTTTTCAGTTTCTCTTTTAACTACAGTGCTTTTGAGCTTTAATAAAAAATATTTTCAAATATTAATTAAAATTTTAACTAAAATTGGAATATTTTTATTAAAAGTGACTTCTTAATGTATAAGACATCAAAAGCAAATAATTAAATATTTAACTTTTGAATTTTACAGTGATTCAAAAGGCAGGGTATTATTGTGTTTATCACATTTGAATAGGAGAGTCTGTATGCTGAAAAATATTTCATTATTATTATTAGGGGTTATTGTTATGTTAACAGTATTAATGGGCTTCTCTAACAGCTCATCAGATGCTGTACCCAGGAATAGTATTGATGATAAGATTCTAAATTTTGACAGAGATGCAATAAAAGTTGAATTTTTAAAGAATGCATTAGGAACAGAGCTGACATTATCAAACCCTGAGAGGCTTAAAATAGATGGTACAGTACATGTATCAATATTAGACCCCAGTGGTAATGTTGTAACAACAAATCAACAAAATATTTTATTAAACGGTGACAGGAAAAAGATGATACGTATGACATTACCAACGAGTCTAGGAGTTGATAAACTAAGGACATACAGACTCAAATATACATTAAAGTATGGTGAAGAAAATGTAAACTGCAAACCAAATACAAAATGTGCCAAGAAATTCAATAAGGTTGAAGGCATAAAGAGCATATACGCCTGTTATAACCACCTGGCAGTAAGATTGCTTGCACAAAGTAATTTTATATCAGGGGCTCCAGCAGCATTCCGGCTTGTAGCATTTAACCCAATGAATAATGAACCAGTTAAGAATGCAGATGTAGAAGTAAAATTAGTTAGCAAGAAAAACAGCGATGAAACGATTCTTTTTAATGGTGAAACAAATGATGTTGGTACAATAAATGCCAGCTTTGAAGTGCCTGAAGATAAAGAAGGTGGGTATGATCTTAAGATAAAGTTAGCAGCAAATATACCTGAGCCTGCTATTGAGGAAATTAATCAACCTATTCAAATTAAGCGTGATTACAAAATTATGCTTTCAACAGATAAGCCGATTTATCAGCCAAATCAGACAATAAAGCTAAGGGCTTTAGCATTAAATGCAGGAAGTCTAAAGCCAATAGGTAATAAAGAATCAACAATTGAAGTATATGATGCCAAAGGAAATAAGGTATTTAAGAAAAAAACAACGACAAACAATTTTGGTATCATTTCAGCTGAGTTTACTCTGGCAGATGAAGTAAATATGGGTAATTATAAAATCAAAGCTATAATAGATAATATTGACAGTGAAAAAACTGTTAATGTTTCCAGGTATGTGTTACCCAAGTTTAAGGTTGTATTTAAGACAGATAAAGATTATTATCTGCCATCAGAAGTAGTAAAAGGTTCAGTAGATGTAAATTATTTCTTTGGCAAATCTGTCAGAGGCGGCAAAGTAAAAATTAAAGTGGATAAATTTGACATAGGTTTTAGTAGAATAGAAGATATTAGTGGCGAAACAGATGATAATGGGCACTTTGATTTTGAAATAAAGTTGCCTGATAGTTTTGTTGGTCAGAATATAGCTTCTGGAAATGCCGTTGTTAAGTTTGATATAGATGTAGAAGATACAGCTGAACACCATGAGAAAAAGACATCATCGGTTTTAGTATCACAGCAACCAATAAATACAGTAGTAATACCGGAAAGTGGTAAGCTAGCAAAAGGTATAGACAATACAGTTTATGTAATGACAACATACCCAGATGGAACACCAGCGAAGACAGATGTTACAGTAAAAATAAAAGATGATACATTTACGCTTCATTCAGATAATACAGGTATATCGACATTCAGCTTTAAGCCTGAAGAGGCAACAGTAAGTTTAAGTGTAAATGCATCAGATACAAAGGGAAATAAAGCTGATTCTAGCCATTCACTTGAAGCAGATGCATCAGAGCAATCAGTATTACTTAGAACTGACAGAGCTATTGCCCGTGTAGGAGAGACAGTAAATATTCAGACAATTTCTACAAAGGGAAAAGGTACCGTTTATATAGATATGATTAAAAACGGTCAGACGATATTAACCAAGTCAATGGATTTAAAATCAGGTCGTGCTGAAATGGCTTTAGATGTACCGCCTGAGCTAGTAGGAACTATAGGGATTAATGCCTATATAATTGATGAAAGCAGTGAAATAATCAGAGATAGCAAGATTGTATACATTAACCCAGCAGAGGATCTTGTTATTAATGTGAATGCAGATAAACAAACATATAAACCAGCAGAAGAAGCTGTAATCAGGTTTAAAGTAACTGATAGTAACAAGCACCCCATTTTAGCAGCACTTGGTGTATATGTTGTTGACGAAAGTGTTTTTGCCTTATCAGAATTACAGCCAGGTCTTGAGAAAATATTTTTCACTCTTGAAGAAGAGATTTTAAAGCCCAGATTTGAAATACATGGTATAACACCATCAGAAATAGTTAAGCCAGTGGATGAAAAAATCATGGCTAACAGGCAACAGGAAGCCGCTAAAGTATTGTTTGCTGCAGCTAATGATATAAAAGACTATTCTGTTAATGTGGATACATATGAAGATGGCATACATACTATGGTTAACGAGTATTATAATCCTATGTATACCATTATATCCAATATTTATAACAAGTTCTATAAATATCAGAGTGCTCATAAAGAGTATCCAAAGTCTAAATATGGAATAGAAGAGCTTATAGAACAGGATATATTAAATGTATCAGATATAATCGACCCATGGGGTAACAGAATAGTTTTAATACCTATAAACCCTAATGACAGATTTTATTATGATTTCTATATTATCAGTAAAGGACCAGATGGAAAAGCTGGAACAGCAGATGATATAGTAATGACACAGTGGAGTGGAATGATTCTTGGAATGGATTTAAAAAATCCATCAGCGCTAAAAGTAGCCTTTGAATATGATAAGCTGAATGCAGATCAAATAAAAATGATTTCAGAAGCCTCAGGTCAGTATAACCCACATATGCTACGTAAGCGTGGATTTATAGGCAGGCAAGCATTTGCTGAGGGAGCAATGGTGAATGAAATGGCAGCCCCCGGAGCAGCCTTTGATATGGCAATGCCAATGGTTGCTAAAGCCGCAATGCCTATGGATATGAAAAAGGATAAAGAACGGTTACAGACATCTGAATCAGCATCTTCAGTACAAGAAAAATCAGAAGTACGAGTTAGAGACTATTTTCCTGAGACGCTGTATGCTAATGCGGCAGTAATAACTGACGAGAATGGTGTAGCGTCAATAAAAATACCAATGGCAGATTCAATAACAACATGGCGCCTGACAGCAATGGGCAACTCACTTAATGGTTTACTTGGCAGCACTACATCTGGCATAAGAGTATTTCAGGATTTCTTTGTAGATATAGATCTACCTGTAGCTCTTACTCAAAATGATAAAGTAAGTATACCAGTTGCAATATACAACTATTTACCAGGAAAACAGACTATTAAACTTGAACTAGAAAATGAAGACTGGTTTGAGTGCATGACAGAAATGAAAAAAGAAGTTACTCTGGATTCAAACGAAGTTAGTGTAGAATATTTCACTATTCAAGTTAAGAAACTAGGTAATCATACATTAACAGTATATGGTTTAGGCAGCAGTATGAGCGATGCAATTAAGCGTACTGTAAGAGTAGAACCAGATGGTGAAGAATTCAGAGATGCTATAAATGGCAGGCTTGAAGGAAATCTAACACAGACAGTATCTATACCAGAGAATGCAATTGATGACGCCAATCGTATACTAGTTAAGGTATATCCTGGCTATCTTTCACAAGTAGTAGAAGGTCTTGATAAGATTTTCAGAATGCCATCAGGTTGTTTCGAGCAAACGTCATCCAGCACTTATCCGAATGTTTTAGTTTTGGATTATATGAAAAGAACCAAACAAATATCACCTGAAATACAAATGAAAGCAGAAAGTTACATAAATTCAGGTTATCAAAGACTACTGACATTTGAAGTAGCCGGTGGAGGATTTGACTGGTTTGGTAATCCACCAGCGAATAAAGTTCTGACAGCTTATGGTCTGATGGAATTCTATGATATGTCAGCAGTTCACGATGTAGATGAAAATTTAATTAGCAGAACTCAAAACTGGCTGGTAAGCAAGCAAGAATCCGATGGTTCATGGAAACCAGATGAAGGCGGCATAGCAGAAGGAGCTATCAATCAGTATAAAGGCAATACACTTCGCACAACAGCCTATATAGGCTGGGCACTAGCAAGTTCCGGCTACAAAGGTAACGCACTTGATAATGCAGTAGCATATGTAAAGAAGAACATAGGCAATGCTGATGATGCATACACACTTGCAGTAATAGCAAATCTGATGGTTCTTGTTGATTCAGATGACCCAATGACAGATGAAGCCTTCACTAAATTATTAAAAGAGAAAAAAGAAGTCAAAGATGTTATATATTGGGAACAAAAAGAAAAAACACCGATGTATGGTGGAGGTGAATCAGCTAATATAGAAACAACAGCGCTTGCTACAATCGCTCTTATAAACTGGGGTAAAGATGTCAGTGCTACAAATAAAGCATTAAACTATTTAGTCAACTCTAAAGACTCATTCGGAACCTGGCAGACAACTCAGGCAACTATATTAAGCATGAAAGCATTATTGATGTCATTGGAAGATGCTACAGCTAAGATAAACGCTGACGTTACTGTATCTATTAACGGTAAAGATATAGAAACATACCATATAGATGAAAATAATAGTGACGTGCTTAAACAGTTTGACCTAAAAAACTACACACAAAAAGGTAAAAATAACATAGATATTAAGGTCAATGGTCAGGGTAGTATGCTATATCAAATAGTCAGCATCTATTATATACCATGGGAACTATTGCCAGCACCAAAAAAACCAATGCTAAGTATAGACGTTGAATATGATAAAACAGAACTTACTAAAAATGATACAGCTACAGCAACAGTAACAATACAAAATAATACCCCTGATACAGCTGATATGGTTATTGTAGATCTCGGTATACCACCAGGATTTCAGGTGATGACTGAAGACCTTGATAAAATGGTTGCCGATAAAGTAATAACTAAATATTCAATAGCTGCAAGACAGATTATTCTATACTTCGATAAAATAAAAGGTAACGATACAGTAGAATTTAAATACAACGTTAAAGCAAAAATTTCTATCAAGGCCAAAAGCGGTAAATCAAAGGTTTATAAATACTATGAACCTGAAGTCAACGACACGGCCGAACCTGTAGAAATAAAAGTTATCTAGTTTATGGATGGTGCCTGATGGCACCATCTTTTTTTATTCAATTTTCAAAGACCCGTGATGCCCTTTTAGGCATGCCAGCACCGTACATGCTGGCCCGATACCAGAGCCTATTGAACAGGTGGGTCTTTGTTGCTCTTATTATTTAAACTTAATCCTGAACTTCGTGGTTCTGGGACGATATCGAGTATCAGGCGCAGGTGGGGGTGGGGTAGGCTGTGGTGGTGGATCTTCTGGAGAGGGAGTGCTGACTGGCTGCACTGAAAACTCAGGTTGAAAAATTGCTGCGCAAATTTTGTTAAACTATTTCAAATCTATTCATCCATGAAAAATATTATGTGTTAAATACCCTGCATTTAAACTACGGCCAAAATTGCTTATTTGTAATAAGTCGTCACTTGGGTGACACTTTAACAAAAAATCAAGCAACTTGAATGATGTTTTTATCAACCTCCATTTTACGACAAACGGCCAGTTTTTGTACTGGAAATAAACCTTTAATGC
>JBFMGH010000286.1:0-6283 GCA_040752795.1 Cyanobacteriota bacterium | reverse complement strand
AGTCAACATACCACTTTGATGTCCGAGCATCCGAACCAGTTCCGCCATTATTAAGATCTAATAAGTGATAGGAGCTTGAAGTTAATGTATTTTGTATGTTACCATTTCCATTAGGGTCTAAATTAATATTGCCATTAGTATCTGTACTCGATATTGTGTTTCCATCCAATTTGATATTATCTACTTTTAATTCTGTAAGGTCTGATAAATCTGAAGATTTACCCGGTATATAACCTCTGGGTATAGTCATAATTTACCTCCTTAAACATTAAGCCCTGGTGGCACCCTGCCCGGAGCAAGATCTATATTTACAGTAGCACCAGATGTTAATGCTTCTAATTTTATATAAACCGGGCGGCCATTTACTCCCGGTATATTGCACGTATTACCTTTTTCTAGAGATAAAGCAAGAGCTGCACCTCTTGAAACATAGTTTAACTTTGAACCTGAATTATTAACTGTTTCATAAAAGAATGTCCTTATAGTACATTCCTGAATTCCACTCAGTCCATTAACTGTAATTTCAACATAGCTACATCCTTTAGTTTCAATAAAGTTTGATGATGTAGTAGGATCAGAAACATCTGCTGTTGTTATACCTGAACGAATCCTTGTTTTTCTGTTCATTAATGCATTATCGGTAGTCATAATAAACTCTCCTTTTAATGAGTATCAAAACATATTGATTTTGGATAAACTTGGAAATGGCTATATAATCTCTCTATTTCCACTGGTGATGGTGTTGTATCGTCATTTCCAAGCATGCCTCCAAACTCAAATGTGTATACACCAGGTGTTATATTATATACCCTATCTACTGTAGTTCTTCCACTTCTATATATTGCTGATGAAACAGTTAAAGGTGGTATTCGTTCTTCAGTATAATGATCTACTGCCCCATTTCGTTTAACATAAAAGTAGAAATTTATGGCATCACAGGCAGCACTACCATATTTATGGAAATAATACTTAATATGATATAGAATTGTAGAGTCTACAAATACTGGTACATAGCATTTTTTAGTACTATAGGATAGTGTTGTTGAGGTTATTTGAAAGTTAAACTCATCACCAAGGCCCCATACACCCTCATGGTATGATGGATTATTAGGTTCCTCTAATGAATGTATCCCCATTACTTTACTATTATAAACGTAAGCACAACCTATTAAATGCTGACCTGATGATGCAGTAGTACTGTATGGTGTTTGATCAGCACTTTTTGCAATGAGTTTAATTCTTTTAGTCCCTGTTATTATTGGTGTTTTTGAAGTATCTTCTTCAACATATATGTCATTAAAATAACTACTTGTTAAATCAAGACTTACTTCAGATTCTTCGTAGAAACAGTAAGTTCCTTTAGAAATTATTATGGGATTTGATGAAGATCCATAAAGCTTTAGGGTTCTGCCATTGTGATTGTATAAGTTAATAACCGCATTCTTTAAATAATTTTTACTAACCGGGTTATTGCCTATAAAAGAGTCAAGGGCACTTAGTGCACATACAATATCACCATCTGATACAACATTATTAGATGTAAAATTGGCATCTACACAGTATGTATTGAGTGAAGATATTATTTGATCAAACTCTGCATTGACCTGTGAAGATTGTATAACCTGTCCGGGAGTGAAATTATAAAGTCTATTAAGGGTCACTAGCGTATCCCCCTTTCTATTACGTTGATATACCATCCTTGTAAAATAAAATATTCATTTTTGTTAGAATTCCAGAATTTAAACTGTATTACATTTCCTCCACCATTAAGAGTTTTAGTTGTCTTAACAGCAGATACAGCATCCCATATTGATTTATCCCATATAGAACCAGACTCATCCAAACTGTCTATTCCCCATATAGAAGCATTTCCAGCTAAATATACATTCAGGTTACCAGAATAACTATTGCCAAAGTCCCATCTATATGTAACACCCATGTAGAATCCACCTGTAGGTTCTGTAATAAATTGTACGTCTCTGACACGTTTTCTGACCCTGTAATTTGTTAATGCAAGCCATGGTGTGAAATAATATGATTCTATAGGGCTACCATTATAATTATATGTTTGCTTCTGATAATATATATATCCGTCATAGCTTCCTGTATATATTTTAACTTTGCTTGCTGAATGATCCTTGAATATTAAGCCACATTTAGAACTAAAGCCAGATCGTTTTGTCCAGGCATTAAGATTATAATCATAGATTAATATAAAGTTATTTTCTTGTGCACTACCTTTTGCAACAAAAAACCAGATGCGCCCTTCTTCATAATCATTTATGGCAAACGATTCCGAAAGTATTCCTTTATGAAGTTCATCAATTAAAGATTGAATCTTAAATGATATATTACTTACGTTAAGATCTCCATATGATTGAACACCGCTAAGAGTGTATACACCCTTTTCACTTAGAAAATATAAATCATTACCAACTTGAACTATTGATCTATTTGAAACTGCTCCAATTGAAGCATTAATTGGCTCCAATACAAAATAGTCATTAGAAGCCGGATCACCTGAAGATCCGCTTAAAATATAGATTGACCTTTCTTTAAAAACTACCAGAACATCAAAAAATGATTTAATACCAACAATTTTTTGTCCATCATTAAGGCCAACTTCCATCCATCCAGCGTCATCAACAGTAGTCCAATCTTCAGGATCTGATAGTGCAGAATACGAAAGTTTTGTAGGATTAGCAGTTTCGCCAGCCATAAAAACTCTATTCTGATATATTTCAATATATTTTGAACCTACAGGAGGTATTCCTCCTAAATCTTCAGCATTAGCTCCACCAGAATATTTCTGTGGCTCATCTTCACCATTCACAGCAATACAAATATTATTGAAAGTAGCAAAATCCCATACTGTATTATTTGTATAATCAGATGATATTCTTGTTATATCTGTAAATATACCATTTGATGTTGTATATAACTTCGTTCCTGCAGCAACAATAATATATTGATTATCGGTTGAATTTTTTATATAGCTATATATTCCACCTACTTCAGGGCTATTTATAATTGCTGTATCATTATATAGAATATAACCCTTTTCTTTTTCAATAGCACCATATTTTGTTAACTTTACATTTAATAAATCAGGGCTTTCTATAGATTCAAGCATCATGTCTGATGCCCTTGTATTCAAACCACCAATATTTTTATTAAAATGGAGTGTTTTAACTCCTGCCATAATACACCTCCTAATATGGATTAATAGAATTTTTTCTTTGTATATCCGCTCTATTAGCTGCTCGCATTTGAAGCAGGCCATCATAGTAGTGCATTTGCGCCGTGTTTAACGACTGATCCTGCAAATATTGATTTACACGTACCAATACCCCGTTAACCCATACCCATTTCCATTGTTCTGGTATCTCAGGCACTTCAGTAGAATTAATAAGCTCTGATACCATTTTATAATAACGGTATTTTACAGTAATTACACTGTTTGGCACAGGATATAAATATATCGTATTATCTAAAAAGTAATAATATCTAGGCGTAGCACTGGTAGTTTGTAAAGTATCAGGATAGCATTTATCAATATCTTTAAAGTCAATCCTTCTTAATAATGATGGTGTATGTATTTCACGCACGTTAATTATTCTGTTCACCTGACAATTATCTGCTACAGAATAATTTTGTTGACCTATAACAGTAGAAAAGGAAGCCTCTGTTTCAAGAAATCTCCAAAAACCTGAATTACAAATTTCTATATAAACTTCATTAGTCCAGTCTTTAATTCTATCTACTATAGGTTCAACGTTAATACCATTAAATTCACTATCATTAGTTTCGCTAACAGGGCCAAATTCTGTTTTTCTCAAAACATTATTGACAACACAACGATAGTTATAAGTCATAATAACAACCTCCAAGAGTTTTATTGTTAGAGCTAATTAACGTAGTCAAATATAGCAAACAGGACTTAGATAAATAGAGTGATCGGGTGTTATTGCTTGCAAGAAGCGAGCAATAACACCCTCCAGTAATTTAATTTTTTAATGCACTTACTATATTTTCAAAATCATTAGTAATATTAATGTATTACTACTTCATATAAGCACTAACAGAAAATGTAAAATCAGGATCTGTTCCACCAATAGTGTAACTGATTCTCATATAACGCGAATAATTATTTATTCTTTTCACTTCTCGCCCTGTAGAAGTGGCCTGTGTAAAACTAGCAACTGTATCCCAGTTTGTGCCATCAATAGTATCCTGTATCGAAACATCAAGTGTTGGTGATGTTCCTGAGGCTGCTGTTACGTCGAGATAAATAACAGATTCAGCATTTTCACCAACATAAACACCATTGCCAGAATTGCCGCTAGAGGTCCTTGAGGCAGAAGATAAAAAGGTTATTATTCCTTTAGTAGCCACAATATACCTCCTTACTATGAGTTAATGATCACTGCATGATCATTTCTAAATGTTGATACACCATATATTTCATCTACAACAACTAACGTTCCAAGATACTCTAATACATAAGCTGCTTGAACTCTTGGATAAGACTGGGTTGCCAAAACAAATGCATCTTTTTGGAAAGCTAAATTCTTTACAGCTCCACTGACAGTAGGCACGTTCGTAGAAACAAATACGTCAAAACCATGTATTCTTCCTAACATACCTTCTTTAATAGCTTTACCACCATCTGCAATTTTATCAGCTTCAGTAAAACGAGCTATTCTCAATAATGATTTTTCCTGACCTGGTGCAATTAAGAGAGTACGATCTGACCTTGGAGCATCTGCTTCATCTAACAGTTTTTTAGCTTCAAGAATTGTTTCTTCATCTATATCAACACCAGAATTGCCAATTGATTGGGTCAATCCAGAATAAAGACCTATCAGATCTGTATCTAAAGCTTTTGCTACTGCATATCCTGCTTTATCACTATATTCTTTTCTTAAATTTGCTGCTGATTGAACTTTAACAATATCTTCTATTAAGAACGCTACGTGCTTCCACTTATTAATTGAGACAGAAAACTTTGTTTCTGTTGGTGATTGTAAAGTAACTTCAGTTTCAGCTGCTTTATCTTGTGCTGTTAAGTTACTAACATCTGGGATATTAATCGTATCACCTGACTTGTTATTATGGTTAATAAGTTTAACCCTTTTTGCCATAATAAGGTTTGATTCTCTAGCCGCTCTAACTTCATTAATCCAGACGGCAGGAATGAATTCTGCAGAGGTTGTTGTGGTTAAATGATTAGAACCTAAACCCATGCTAATACTCCTTTCTAAGAGTTGCAACCTGATAAGACAGAGATTAGTTATACTAGTCAAATATTACTCTGCCTTCTACGTAAGCTTTCATTATTTGTGGCTGCAAACGTAAATATTCATCAGGTTGATGAATCTGCATTTTTATCAGCTCACTAGATTTAAAGTGTCGTTCAGGTATTGCTTGGCTTCTACCTTCAATATGCAGATTTGCCGGGGAAACTTGTTTCTTGTATTGCACATTATGGGGGATGTTATGACTTTTCATCTTATTAGTATCTTTTTTATCTTTCAAATCCTGTGTATTAGTTAATTTTCTCAAGTCTTTGATTGCCTTATCTACTGAATTATCAAAATCATAGCCTTGTGAAATATATTTACCAGCTAATAGCCCTACTATCTCTTCCTTATCAGGGTCAAAAGCAATATCAGGATTTTTCATCCTAATCTGTTGCACCTTTTCATCAAACTGCTTATCCGTTTCAATCTTTCTAATCGTTTCTATAATGGCATCCTGCTTGCCTTTTTTGTATATTTCATCTGAATTTTTATTTAACATTTCATCTGATGAATCTGTTTTACCATTTGCTAATGATTTGGAAGTATTTAAAGACAATAATTGATTCAATAAAGCTTCATACTTTATTATTTGCTCAGTAAGTTCTTTGTTTTTATTTTCTAATTCTGTATTATTATTTTTTTTTATATCATTATTACTTTCCTGCTCTTCAGACAATTCAACTGTTTTATAATTTGCCTCATCACTTGAATTAAATGCCATTGTATAAGGTTCAGACGATATTACATTTGAACCATCATAACTTAAGTTAACCTTATCTATTGTCTCTTCATCAGTATAAACTTCATCACCACTGCCTTGTTCAGGAGTATTAATATTTTTAATATTGTCTGTCATGGTGTTTCTCCTTATATTACAATTATATAAATATTAAAAAGTTCTATTTTATTTGCCTGTAATTTTTAATCAGTATTAATAGTTGTCTAATTATTTATTATAAACTTATCATAATTATTGATAA
>JBFMGH010000285.1:0-10027 GCA_040752795.1 Cyanobacteriota bacterium | reverse complement strand
GGTGCGGCCCACAAAAAAACACCCTGTAGTAAATTTAAAGCATATATAATTTACTTACGTGGATTGGTATATCCTGACTGCTCCTAGAATCTATAAATTACTTTCAAGGATTTGCAGGGTCGAGTTTTAATCAAAACTCGTAAGTCGTTAATTTTGTTAAAAAAAAAGAGCCTCATAGAAGGCTCATACACGAACTCACAGAACGGTGTTGATAAAAGACAAATACACATGTCTTGCGAGGTTCCAATATCCTGTTTTATATTTATTAGTTACATATTTATTCCTTTCTAAAAGCTAGACACTGAGATCTTTTAAAGTGACGCTTTTGTAAGTATTGGAGCTTGAGGTTTTAATAATATTTTCGAATGCATTGATTCTTTCCTGCATTTTTTTCAGTTTATTGCGAGTTTCAATCCATTCATTTTTTTTGCCAAAAAGAGAAAGAACAAAACCAATGGCCTTTTCTACAAATGTATACTTTGCTCCGGTATCGATATCAATAGCATTTGAATCAAACAAAGAATTTGGTTTAATCTTCTTTTTCTTTTTTGCTTCTCTATAGGGTCGTTGATAGGGAGAAGACCTATCTTTGAACATAGTAGACGGTTTGACGTTATGGTCAACAGCCGTACTTCGTTTAAAAATATTATCTGAGGACATACGAATATACCTGGGTTACTAACAATATATATTTTGATGTGTTTATATAAAACCTCTCAAGGTTGTTTTTTGATAGTAAAGAAATAAAAGTTTCACAATATTTTACATTGTTCTTTGAAAAATATTTGTTCTAAGAAATTATAGGTACAAAAAGGCTTCATTTTAGAGAGATTAGCTGATTAAGAAGATGCTTTATTCAGTTAATGATAGAGTATTAAACTAATAATCATAGTATTTATTAAAATTTCTTAATAAAATGTTCCAAAATCCAATCAGGTTGTTTTTATATTAATACAAGAGTTAATCAATCCTCAATTCTCCTCAATTACAATTATTAAAAATTATATAAAATTGCAATCACTCCACTCTCTATCCTCGAAAGTTTTTTAATCCGACAGAAGTCGGAGTTTTTTTTTGTTCATTGTGAGTGTAGAGATTTATTCTTCAAAATATAGAAATATACTATTCCATATAAATAATGAATCTATCCTAACAAAACACAATAGGATTTTTTGCCAGCTGAAGCTGGCAAAAATACCCGGCATCTATAATCTATAAATAAGTTTCAAGGATCAATATAAAAGCTTTGTTATTTGAATATATTATTTAATTTATATTTTTATAGTTTATTAGTCAGTCTTTTTCTGGTCTAGTCTGGGTACGATTAAAAAAACCTAAGCTTAAAAGAGATTTAAAAAACCCTTTATCTTTAATAGATTCATTTTTACCTTCTGAGGTTTTTAAATGTTCTTGTATTATTTCTTCGATTTCCATTGGTCTATCTTTACCCCAAGACGCGAATCTTCTTGTTACTGGCTCTTTTGGATTTGTATAAATGAATTCGTCACCTTCCTGGGGCCTATTGCGAGTGCGACTAAAAAATGATTTTAAACTATTTTCGTCTTTCTCTGCCGTGTGGTTTTTCCCAAAAGATACACTATTCATTTTAATTGAGCCTGTAGAATTTACGCTGTTGATCATTTATATTTTCCTTATCTATATAAAACCTAATATTTAAAATTTTGTGAAAAAGGCTGAAACGAATAAATATGTTATTTTTTTATTTAAATATTCGTGAAAAAAAAATTTGCTACTTAAATTTATACTGAAATTTAACTTATAGCGAAAAACTCTTTTAGAAGAGGTAAATCAAAATCTTGAAGCCCAAAGATGACATTATCATAGAGTTTATACATAGATGCCTCTGGAATGCTTGCCTGATAAGAGAAATGAGCAAAAGTGATTACACACATCCAAATAAAAATTACCTGAGAGATTCTTCTGTGTTGCTGACAGCGTTTTATACCTATACAACTCTTTAAAAATCTGAAACTTTCTTCGACTTTCTATCTGGAAGTATACGATTTAACAGCTTTTTGCATATCCATTAGCATTCTATTAGCTATAAAATAACGCTCTTTGCGCCTAAAAACTTTGACCTTTGTTTTATTTTTCAACTCACCTTTTACTTCTCCAAAACCTAGGATTTGCTTGATAAAAAGGTGTGTTGCTTGTAACATTATTTATGCCTCTATTTTGGTTTTTAGACAACTCTAAAATAGAGGTTTTATTAGTTTTTTGCAACCCTATTTAAAGTTCAGTATTAATTATTAATAAAAATAACTTGTGCCTGAAATCAGGCTGGAGAGAAGATTTAAATACTATTAATCATAAAATTGTTTTATTGGAAAACCAGAGAATAATATAAAATATACAAAATCAATCAAATATAACTATTAATGAGGTAGTATTATGCCCCAAACATTAGCTGAAAAAATATTGTCCCTTGCCAGTGGAAAAAATCTAAAAGCAGGTCAGACTGCCATAGTTCCACTGAGTTTAGCTTATTTTCAAGACGGCACAGGGCCGTTAGGTTTAAGGCAATTAGAAAAACTTAATATAAAAAAGCTGGCTAACCCCGAAAAATCAATATTTTTTATAGATCATTCTGCGCCCAGCCCCAGAAAAGAATTATCTAATGATCATATGTTCATTAGAGATTTTGCTAAATCAACCGGGGCAATAGTTCATGATGTTGGTGATGGTGTTTGTCATCAAATAGCAGCAGAAAGTTATGTCAGGCCAGGAGATGTTGTTATTGGTGGTGATAGTCATACATGCACTGGTGGGGCTTTTGCTGCTTTTGCAACTGGAATGGGCTCCACAGATGTTGCTATTGGAATGGCCCTGGGTAAAACATGGTTCAGGGTTCCTGAAACTATTAAAGTTGAATTAAAAGGTTATATACCCAGATTTGTGACTTCCAAAGATATAATATTGCATCTGATTGGTCTTATTGGAGCGGATGGTGCAACATATAAATCACTTGAATTTTGTGGTGATTTTGCAGAAAAACTTCCAATGCCAGAAAGGCTAACTATTTCTAATATGGCTGTAGAAGCCGGTGCCAAAGTGGGCTTGTTTGCATCAGATAATAAAACGAAACAATATCTTGCTAAATATGGCAGAGAAAATGATTATAAAGAAATTTCCTCTGATCCTGATGCATATTATGAGCAGGTTATTACTATTGAGGTTGATAAGCTAACTCCTGTTGTAGCTTGTCCTCATACTGTAGATAATACAAAACCAGTCAGTCAGGTGAAAAATATTAAAATAGATCAGGTATTTATAGGAACCTGTACCAATGGTAGAATAGAAGATTTAAGATATGCAGCCTGTGTTTTTAAAGACAGAAAAGTTAAAGCAAGAACTATTATTACCCCTGCCTCCAGAGATGTATTCATACAGGCCAGCAAAGAAGGCCTAATAGAAACTATTTTGAAGGCAGGGGCAACTATTATGACACCGGGTTGTGGGGCATGTGTAGGGGTTCATGGCGGTATACTTGGTGATGATGAAAATTGTCTTGCAACCCAGAATCGCAATTTTCAGGGTAGAATGGGAAATCCAAAAGGGAATATTTATCTGTCTTCGCCAATAGTTGCAGCATGTTCAGCCATAACAGGTGTAATTACTGACCCGGATGAGTTCTTTGGAAATTAAGAGGTATTAATAATGTCTAATATATTAAAAGGTAAAGCCTGGAAATTTGGTGACGATATTTCAACAGACCATATAGCACCGGGCAGGTTATTTCATTTAAGAAGTAATTTGCCAGAACTGGCTAAACATGTGCTTGAAGATGCTGATCCTGATTTTGCCAGCAAAATGTCATCAGGAGATTTTGTTATTGGTGGTAATAATTTTGGCCTTGGCAGTTCAAGAGAACATGCTCCTACCATTATTAAACTGGCAGGAGTCAGTGCAGTAATAGCCAAATCTTTTGCCAGAATTTTCTATAGGAATGCAATAAATGTTGGCCTGCCAGTTATTATTCTTGATACAGATAAAATTGATGCCACAGATGAACTGGAGCTGGAACTAGAAAATGGTATATTGAAAAATTTATCTAAAAATGAAGAATATAATTTTCCACCTTTGCCCAGAGTTATGACACAAATACTATCTGATGGTGGATTGGTTGAACATATAAAAAAATACGGAGACTTTAATATTTAATATTATATTCAAGGAGCTAGTTAATGAATAAACCTGAATTTAAAAATATAAAACACCCTGATAAAGGTGAATTGATTATATATGAAGGCGATAAAATTGTTGTAGGTAATAATCCTATAGTGCCATTTATTGAAGGAGATGGTATTGGTAGTGATATATGGCCGGCAACAAAACTAGTAATAGATTCAGCTGTTGAGAAAGCATATCAGGGAAAGAAAAAAATTGAATGGCTGGAAATTTATGCCGGTGAAAAAGCCAGCAATTTAGTTGGTGAATGGTTACCCGAAGATACCACTGAAGCAATTAAATTTTTCAAAGTAGCTATTAAAGGCCCATTAACTACACCTGTTGGTGGTGGAATAAGAAGTTTAAATGTATCTTTAAGACAAATTTTAGATCTTTATGCCTGTGTAAGACCAGTTAAATATGTTAAAGGAGCTCCGTCTCCGGTAAAAAACCCTGAATGGCTTGATGTGGTTATATTTAGAGAAAATACTGAAGATGTTTATGCCGGTATAGAGTATGAAATGAATTCTGAAAAAGTTAAAAAAGTTCTTAAATTTCTTGGTGAAGAAATGAATGCTAATATCAGACAAGATTCTGGTATTGGTATTAAACCTATCAGTAAATTTGCCAGTGAAAGAATAATTAGAAAAGCAATTCAATATGCTATTGAAAATAATAGAAACTCGGTAACAATGGTTCATAAAGGTAATATAATGAAATTTACTGAAGGAGCCTTTAGAAAGTGGGGCTATGAATTAGCTGAAAAAGAGTTTAAAGATATAATTATATCAGAAAAAGATTTATGGGAAAAATTTGAAGGTAAACAACCAGAAGGCAAAATCATTTTAAAAGATAGAATTGCCGATGCCATGTTTATGAATATTCTTAAAAGAACTAAAGAATATGGTGTAATTGTTACGACAAATTTAAACGGTGACTATTTGTCAGATGCTTGTGCTGCTCAAATAGGCGGTTTGGGTCTGGCTCCTGGTGCTAATTTGTCTGATACAATAGCGTTATTTGAAGCTACTCATGGAACGGCACCAAAATATACCGGAATGGATAAGGTTAATCCATCTTCATTATTATTGTCTGGCATTATGATGCTTGAACACCTGGGGTGGAAAGAAGCTGCTCGCATGATATTTAATGCACTAGAGACAACTGTTGTCTCTAAAATAGTTACTTATGATCTGGAAACTGAAGGGGCAACAATAGTTAAATGCAGTGAATTTGCACAGGAAATAGTTAGAAATCTTTAATTTCTTAAGGTTTATGGCATTTAGATCCTGTATCTATATTCCAGCCAGTTGCACATATTAAGGCTGAATTTACATCTGTGCTGGTGCTAAAAAACGAGTTACCAACAGCATCAAGAGTGCCGGTAGGAGAAGTAACACTTCCTACAAGCCCACCGCTAACAGGGTCATATTTATTTATAGATGCCGTAGTTGGGGTATATGGTGTATTAAATTGTGCACTTAAATCGAAAGAAATATCATCAATGTATCTAAAAAGTTCTTGAGTTACTCCTTTCATGGAGTTAGAATAGTTTGGATTTTCCATAATGCTATTAAAAGCATCAATAACAGCATAGTTTAACATTGTGTCTTTCTTGGTATTAAATTTAGCAGGATCAGTTATTCTAATATTACTGGCAAGATCAATTCTACCATTCTGTGTTATAGCTATATCTTTAACGGAAATTGATCCATTATTTCCCTGTATTTTTGATGCTAGATCAGGGGGAATAGTTAAATTAATATTTTCTATTTCACTATTAAAGAGAAGCAACCCTGCATAGCCATCGTTTTCATATTTGCTGGCTGTTGCTTCAACAGTTTTTTGGGCTTCGGCCAGCAGGTGTCCCATGTTTGAAAGCATTCTATATTGAGCAGCACCTGCTATATCACCATCAGCTTCAAGTTGATCAGCTATTTGTTCTAAAAGAGCAAACATAACTTCTGTGCCACCAGAGTTGCCTGATATTTCGTTATAGTCTTGAAAGTTTTCAGGAATACCGGTTAAGATAAAATCTCCAAAATCTATATTGCATTTATTAAAACTACACTGTTCAACAGGGTTTTCTGGTGTACCCCCGAGAGAGCCGCCAGCTAATTTATTGATGCCTGTTGAGCCTGATGGAAAGGAATTGGCTGTTGCAGATTGTTTTTCAACTTCATAATTAGCAGAAGCACTTATAAACTTTTTTAAAATACCATTTGCATTTAAACCATAAAGTGCAAGACCAACAACGAGACCAACTACAGCCGTTGGTACAATATAATCTACAAGACTAGAACCAAAACTTTTACACATTATTATTACCTGCAAGTTGTTGTGCTCTTAAAATTGTCGACCTGTTAAAAGATAACTTTAGTTTAAATTAGACAAATTTAACCAATTTTAATGTGCAAAGCCGTGCATTAAAGTTAATGCGAGTTTGATTGTTTAAGCATTTCTCTGAATATGCAATAACAATGCCCCTTAGTTAATAGGGCCTTATTATACCCTAATAGTTGGAAATATGGTTTGGGTACAATTCTGGAGCGTTGGGGTAAGGGGAAGGTATTTAAGTTGTAGTAAAATAGAGATTAAGCCAGAGGTTAATTTTCTAAATTAAAAGAAATTTCTTGAGAACCATTTTTAATTATTTCAACATTTTTGTTGATAACCTTATTCCAGAATATTTCATTAATTCCTGCTGAAAGGTCTTGTGATTGCATAAAAAACTTTTAATAGATAAAGTTTCTGAATCAGTTAGTTTATCTGATATAGATGAAAATACCCAATTATTAATCAAATGCTAATGTAAATGTATAACTATAGGGGCTTTTAAATTAACTGTTAAGCAAAAAATCTAGGATCACGAGTTTTATAGCCAGAGCAAAAGGCTAAAATTCCCGTGATCCTTTAAAAACATTAAAGAGTAAGGGTCAGGTAAGTTAGGTGATATTCATCATGATTTGAGAATAAATAGTCCGGAGCACAGCGTGCTGGTTCCCTTGATATTTCTGAGGATAGTTGTGTGACTTATATTATGATTTTAATTATTTTTTTTCAGAAGGCAATTTAAAAATTATTTTTGATCAAATAATTAATCTCTTTTATAATTAAAGCTACAAAAGGAGTAATTTAAATGTTTATCAAACATTTAAAAGTTTCAAATTTTAAAAGCTTTAAAGATATTGATATTGAACTGGGTGATTTTAATGTTGTTATTGGGGCAAATGCTTCAGGGAAGTCTAATTTTGCAAGAATTTTTGAATTTTTAAAAGATATTACTGCTAAAGATTTAGAAAATGCAATTTCAAAACAAGGTAATGTTGATTATTTTACTAATATTAATTTAAACTCTAATGATCTTTTTAAGTTAGAAATAGCATTCAACTATTTAAACCCAAAAAGTATTCCAGTTCATAATGTAGATAACCTATCAATAACTTTAAAAAATGCTAATAATAGTTTTGAAATAAAGTTTGATAAAATTAACAATACATATGAAGTTTTAAATGATAAGCTAATACAAGAATGTGAAATAAAAACTAGAGAAGATTCCAACATATCTTTAAATAATGCTCATATTAACAATATAACTTTTGAGGCAATTAATTCTAATGGAATATTGAAACTAAAACCTTTTGATATCTCTGAAGATAGTAAATGCTATTTGGATTATATAACTAATACTATTGAGAATTTTCCAATAGCAATTGGTGAAAACAATATTATTATTGAAAAATCTGAATTTGTTTATCCATTACCATCATATAGTATTGATCATAAATTGCACCCGTTTGCAAACATTGGTATTTACGACATTGATCCACGAATAGCTAAAAATGCAAAAAAAGATGGGGTGGTTGATTTAGAAAGTGATGGTAATAATATAGCGTTAGCTTTAGATAAAATTTTAAAAGATAAAGAATCAAATAGAAAATTACATAATTTAGTTAGATCTATATTACCTTTTGCCGAAAAATTTGAATTAAATAGAGATAATTATGGTCAACTAATGCTTAATTTAAAAGAAACATATTTTAAAGATCTTTTACCAGCTTATTTATTATCAGATGGAACTATATATTTAACAGCTTTAATAATAGTGTTGCATTTTGAGAAAAAACCTTTAATTATTATAGAAGAACCTGAAAGAAATATACATCCTCACCTGATTTCTAAACTTGTATCACTTATGAAAGATGCATCTAATAACAAACAAATCGTTATAACAACTCACAACCCTGAAATAGTAAAATATATTAACCAGCAAAACTTATTACTTGTTTCCCGAGATAAAGATGGCTTTTCAAAAATAGAACGCCCAACAGAAAAAGAAACTGTTAAAACATTTTTAAAAAATGACCTGGGGATAGATCAGCTTTATATTAATAATATTCTGGAGCTTCATTAATGCTTGAATATACGTATAAAAGTTTATTAATCTTTGTCGAAGGTCCAGATGACACCAGGTTTTTTGAAAGTATTATTTGTCCACTATTAACAACAGTTTTTGATGATGTAGTTTCCAGATTATAAAGGCTGGGTGTTTTTCGTTGCTACGCAACGAAAAACACCCTATAGTAAATTTAAAGCATATATAGTTTACTTACGTGGATTGGTATAGTTATTGCTCAAATGTTAGACATTAAGAATCCTTTCTAATAAAATTTAATAACTCTTGGATTGTTAAATAATTTAGGAGCAAAATCGTAGATGTTTATAGTTAGTTAATCTGCCACAACAAAAGGATTGAATAAAATGATAAGCGGAAATGACCTGAGACAAAAATTTGTAGAATATTTTAAAGATAAATTAAATCATAACCACCTCCCAAGCTCCAGTTTGATACCAGATAATCCTACAGTTTTATTAACACCAGCCGGAATGCTTCAATTCGTGCCAGTGTTTTTAGGTTATCAGGATCCACCAGACCCTCCGCGGGTAGTGACTTATCAAAAATGTGCCCGGGCTGGCGGTAAAGATTCAGACATTGAAAATGTGGGCCGAACCCCAAGACACCATACATTTTTTGAGATGCTGGGTAATTTTAGCTTTGGAGACTACTTTAAACACGAAGTTATACCTTGGGCATGGCAATTTGTTACAGATGATCTTGGTTTAGATAAACAAAAACTCTGGGCTACCGTTTTTGAAAATGACGATGAATCTTTTGAAATATGGAATAAAACAGTTGGGATTCCTGAAGAAAGAATTTTAAGATGTGGCAAAAAAGATAACTTCTGGGGTCCTCCCGGCCCAACAGGACCCTGCGGGCCATGCACGGAACTACACTATGACCTGGGAGAAGATTTAAAATGTGGCCCAAATTGCAAACCAAATGCCTGTGATTGTGATAGATGGGTTGAAATATGGAACCTGGTTTTAATGGAACTCTATCAGGATGAAGAAGGTAACCATACATCACTTGAAAAGAAAAATGTTGACACAGGCATGGGGCTTGAAAGAATTGCCATGGTCTGTCAGAATAAGCGTTCAACATTTGAAACTGATTTGCTTAAGCCTATTCTAGATAAAGTTTGTAACATTACAGGTAAACAATATAATAAAAGTAAAAAAACAGATGTGAGCTTAAGAATTATTACTGATCATGCAAGATGTGTAACTTTTATGGTGGCTGATGGCTTAACTCCGGGTAATGTTGGTAGAAATTATGTTTTAAGGATGATATTAAGAAGGGCTTTAAGACATGGAAAGATACTGGGTGTTAAAGGTACTTTCCTTCACACAATTGTTAATACTGTTATAGATCTATATAAAAATGCTTACCCTGAAATTGATCATAATCGTGAAAAAGTTATAGATATTATCAAAACAG
>JBFMGH010000284.1:0-6339 GCA_040752795.1 Cyanobacteriota bacterium | reverse complement strand
AATTGATACACCCTTTGCAGTCCAAGTTCTGTATTAAAGAACATTTGCTGGGCACTAATAGAATCAAACATGTAAAATACTCCACTTTGCTTCTTCCTATTAATGATTTTAATTATTTTTTAAAGAAAAAAAACCCTCATTTGGGTTAGATGAACAAAATTTTCAAAAATTAGTTCTATAGAATTATATTTCAATATTATTATTTTGCCCTTTTAACACTTCCAGAACTTTTTTAGGTTCTTTTGAAGAAGCAAAAAATTTCTTCTCTTTACCTTTAGAATTTGTATAAACCAGTAATACGCCCTGATATTTATCACCTGTTATATTGAATGCCATAGTACCATCAAAACTACCTCTAATTCCCCATCCAAAAAAATCTGTAAACTTATATTGATGCACTCTAGCACATTTTATTGTCTCTAATGGTATTTTTTTGGCTATTAAACCATAACGAGCCTCAAATATTTTATTTGTAACTGTTATTTTTAATATTCTAAAATTTGCATAGGTAAGAAATAAAATAACCATAATTAATAATATACCCATAGCATTTTCAATGCCCTGCATTTGCTGATCAGTTATCTGTGAACTGACCGATATCAAAAAAACCAGGGCCAATAATCCCAGTGCTATATTCAGAAATGAAAAGCGTAACTTCTCAACATACAATTTTTTTGATTCATCTGACATTTTATAACTCCAATATAAACTTTAATATAGTAATTTTATTTATATACTGAACATTTATAAAAATAAATGTTTCAATTAACACTGCTTATTCACAAATCAGAAATCAACGAGGAGACTGTAGGGTGTGTAAATTCAGTATTGTTTAAATACGCCATTAGAAACAGGTTTTCGTAAATGTAACAAATTCATAAATTAACCAGGCTAAATAAACTTATGCATAACTGGATAAATTTGTGGATAAATTCTCAAAATATACCAATCCACGTAAGTAAACTATATATGCTTTAAAGCCCCTATAATCTGGAATTTATAAATTACTTTCAAGGATCAATATAAATAAGGTAGCAGAGAAATAGTGTCGGGCTTAAAACACCCTATTGCTTTCTGCCAGAATAAATTCATTATTTATGTGGAATAGTATAAAATAATAATTACATTCATTAATCACTGCTGGTAAATATGTCTGCTAAATTTGATCAGTTTTTAGAAGAAGGCAAAACCTTACTTAAAGAAAAAAAGTATTTTTCAGCTATAATAAAGCTTGAAAAATCTTTGGAAATTAATCCTGACTGTGAAGAAACACTTAAAAAAATTTCTCAGGCGTGTTATTTTGCAGGTTATTATTATGATTCACTTGAGTACACAAATAAATTACTCAAACTAAACCCTGAAAATATCTCTGGAATAAATAGTCTGGCAAAAATTTATTATACTAACTACAATATTAATAAAGCATTTGAATTATATAATAAATCTTTAGAACTTAAACCCGACAATGTTGAAGCTCTTGTAGGTATATCATACTGTTATAATGCTATTCAAGACCAAAACAGGGCTCTTGACTATGCCGAAAAAGCCCTGAAAATAGAACCTGATAATGTTATGGCCAAGCTTCAACTCGCTGAAACTTTCAGTATCATCGGTGATTTTTCAAAAGCTTTTGAAATACTTGATGTATTTCAAAACAATAATCCTGATAATTCTTTTATTTATAACACTTTTGCTGTAATATATCAGGCCAAAGGTGAAGTTAATAAGGCTTTTGAGTTTTATGAAAAAGCTATATTCATTGACCCGGAAAACATTATTTTTTATATACTTCTATTAAGCCTTCTAAAAGACACCGGGGATCTTGAAAGAGCTTTGCAATATCTCGATGCTGTCAAAAAATTAAACCCAAGATTTCATTATAATTATATGATAATGGGTAGTATTTATATGGATCAGGGTGAATATAACAAAGCTTTAAAACAGTTAGAATATGCCTGTTCCTTAGAACCACAAAATCTAATGACAAATTTTGTTTTATCAAGTTGTTACGCCGCATTGGGAATGCATAAAAAGGCTATTGAATCTCTGTTAAAAAATCTGCTGCTGGATAACAAAAATGTTAATACGATGGTAGAACTTATTAAACTATATCATGCCAAAAATGAACCTAAAAAGGTTATTAAATATGCCAGAAAATTACTTTCCCATGATCCAGCTAATTCTTCTATATTTAGTTATTATTTTGATGCATGTTATAGCACAACCAAATATGCTTACCTGATTGAATATTTAGAACAATTGGTAGCTAAAAACCCTCTTGAACAGAAATTTCACATTATACTTTCTAACGCTTATATCGATAACAAAATATCTGATAAGGCAATAGATATTTTAAATGATCTGATATCAAAAAATTATCAACATGATGCTATATATATATCTTTAGGTAGAATACATTTCAACAAAGAAGAATACGCCATGGCTTCTCAAAACTTCAATAAGGCCCTTGAATTAAACCCAAAATCTGCTATTTCACATTTTATGCTTGGTATAATCAATTTAGAATCAGATAAAAAATCTGAACCCAAAAAGCATTTTTTACAGGCAAAGCTTATTGATCAAAACTATAAAGAACACCTGGATAGTATTATTAAATCTTTAACCTGAGGATTCTTTAAATATAGCGTAAATATAGCGTTTTTAAAGCTATACCAATACACGAAAGTAAACGATAGATGGCTTTAAATTACTCTAGGGTGTTAATGCATAAACCTGGTTAATTCGTGTGATGGTTATCAGAAAAACACACCCTGCTACCTCCTCGCTGATTCCTGATTTGTGAATTGCCTGGTATATCAATATTCAAAACAAATCAAAAAGCAGATAAATTGCTTTTATATAAATTTTAAACTCTCATCTAGTCAACAGGTAAAGTAAACCAGAATTTTGAACCTTCACCATATTCACTTTCAACTCCAATTTCACCTTTATGCATATTAACTAACCGCTTACAAAGAGCTAAACCAATTCCAGTACCGCCTAGAGCCTGATCTCTGGTATGATCTGTTTGATAAAATTCTGAAAATATTTTTTTACATTCATTTTTTTTCAAACCAACACCTTTATCAGTTACAGAAATATATATAAAGTTATCTTTTAATTTTGTAACTTCTAATTTTATCTGACCTTTTTCATTTGAGTATTTAATTGAATTAGAAATTAAATTTAATAAAATTTGTTTAAATCTCTTTTTGTCAGCTTTAATATTATTGATTGATGTTTCAATAGTATATTCAAAATTTATTTGTTTCTTTTCAAATTGAACTTTAAACATAGTTATAATATTTTTGATCGTTTCAACAACCGGAAAAGATTCAATGTTTAAATCTATTGTATTTGCATCGATTTTAGCTATATCAAGAATATCATTAATAAGAGACAATAAATGGTTACCACTACTATAAATATCTTGAATATATTCAAGTTGTTTTGCGTTTAACGGGCCAAAATATTGCTTTTCCAGACTCTGACTAAATCCTAAAATAGCATTAAGTGGTGTTCTTAATTCATGGCTCATCGTAGACAAGAAAAAACTCTTATGTTTATTTGCTTCTTCTAGCTCAAGGTTAATATCAGCAAGAGCTTTTATAAATCTACTCATTTTTGCCTCAATATCTTTTCTTTTTGATATATCTCTTACAATACCCACAGCATTCCATTCATAATTTATTTTAATTGATGCCACCGATATTTCTACATCAATTTCAGATTTATCCTTTTTCATAGCTTTTAGTTCAATTGTTTTGCCAATAACTTTTCCTTCTCCTGTTTTTTTATAATGTTTTATACCTTCTATATACTCTACTATTAATTCTTGAGATACTATTAACTCATGCAAATCTTTATTAATAGCTTCATCAAAAGAATACCCAAACATTATTTCTGCAGCTTTATTCCAATGAAGAATCTTTCCATTGCTATTTATCATTATTATGGCATCTAATGCATTATTAGAAATTGTTGAAAGAATAGAATTAACTTTAATCAATTCATTTTCTTTAACTTTATAATGATAAGTATCAAAAAAAGTAGGAATAAGATTTTCTACCAGCTCTATATCGCTATTACTATAGCCATTCATTTTATTAGCCAGTCCGATCATGCCAAATATTTTATCTTTCTGCCAGAGTAAGACACCTAAAAAATTATTTAACGGTGGATGCCCCTTCGGCAAACCAATGCTATAAATATCATTTTTGGGATCATTAACAATACAATTCTGCTTTAATAAAATAGCTTTACCCCAGACACCTTTAATAGTCATATTTTGCAAAAGGCATTCTGAATTAGCTATATTGCATACCTTCCATGTTGATAAACTATGGGTAATTATATCAAAATTACCTTTATCATTAATCTTGCCAACAAACCCATATTCACTTTCTGTAAGTTCTAAAGCTTTAGAAAGAAAAATACAACTTATGTCTTGCAATTTATCACTATGAATTGAATGATTTAGAATTGAATGATTTAGAATTGTATTAATGGAATCAAGTATCATTTGTTTTGATTTAAGAATTTGATTTTGTTTATTTAGTTCTTTAGTTTTATCAATTACTGTTTGTTCAAGAATTTCCCGATATTCTAAAAGCTCTTGTTTGAGTTGAAGTTTAGAAATTGCAATACCAATATTTGCAGTTATATTTTCAAAAAAGGATATATCTTGACTGCTAAATTGATTGCGGCTAAGACTACATATATGTAACAAGCCAATAAAATCTTTTTCTGCTTTAATAGGAACAAGCATCAGAGATTCATAGCCTTCTGAAATGCACATACCTCTTATATTGAGACTTTTAACAATATCTGGGTACATAGATGTAAAGTTCTGGAGATCATTAATACATAATGAACCGTATTCATTAAAGAATGGCAAGGTGCAGTCTGTCTCTTGACGTAATATTAGACCACACACACATTGTAATAACGGGACCCCTTTATCATCAAGAATAATTTCATTGTTTTTATCTCTATAACATAGAGTATTTTCAGAAACAAGAAACTCTTTTGAAAAGCCAAAAGTTTTATAATAGGGATAATCAAACTCTTTTCTTAGCCTTATGCCTACAGCATCAAAGTTAAAGTAATTCTTAAAATCATCTATTACATTAGTTAATGCCTCATCAATAGTTTTAGAAATATTCAGGTGATTTAAAATCGAATTATTAAAAGTTTTTTTAATTAATGTATTCTTTCTTTCTGATACATCTCTAAAAAAACCCAGAAGACATTCTCTATCATTTATACTTATTGAACTTGCAGCAATATCAACATAAATGATACTACCATCTTTTTTTAACACAGGTATATCGTGAGTAATATTTTTTATACCTTGAGTTAGCTTGTTAAATTCACCAATAACATATTCAAGATTTTCTTTCGGATGAATATTATCTATACTGAAATTTAACAGTTCTTCTTTAGTATAGTTAAGCATTTCAAGAATTTTAGAATTTACTTCAACAAATTTTCTTGTATTAATATCAGCAATAATTAAACCGTCTGTAATACCTGCATAAATTAATTCAAGTTTTTCTTTAGTCTGAGTATAATTTTTAATAAGTTTATATCTTTCAATAGCATAATAAAGTGTTTTATCAAGAGGATAAGTATTTAATGCGTTTTTATTAATGTAATCTTGCGCACCATTGCTGAGGGCTTTAGCTGATAATTCTTCATCTTCCAGGCCTGTTAGAATTATAATCGGGACATCATGAGCAATATTCTTAATTTTTTCAAAAGTTTCATATCCCTGACTATCAGGAAGCCCAAAATCTAAAAGAATTAAATCAAATTGTATATTATTTATTTTTGAAATAGATTCCTTTAAAGAGCCTGCAATTTCAAAATTAAAAGTTATGCCTGTTTTTTCATGAAAAAGTTCCATAAATAACTTACAGTCATTAGGATTATCTTCTATCAATAATATATTAGATTGTTTAAAAATATTCTTGAACACTATACTTAATCCTCTATATTAAGTTAAATTCAAGTTAATCAAAATAGTAATCAGAAAATAACTTTTAAAAATTAATAGATAGAAAATTTTTACAGATAATAACTAATAATACTTGAAAAACAAGAAGTTAATAGTAGCAATTATTTTTTACAAAATAAGTTCTTTCGGTTTAGTGAGTAACCAAAATGTTGACTATACCAATCCACGAAAGAAAACTATATATGGACTAAATTTATTAACAGGAGTTACGCATTTTAATATAAAAACTTAAAAAAAGTTCTTATACCCCTTTTGTTCTAATGAACATAATGCTAGTATAAGAACATGTTAAATATTAATTACTATAAACTAGCATTATT
>JBFMGH010000283.1:0-6169 GCA_040752795.1 Cyanobacteriota bacterium | reverse complement strand
GTAAACAATTTTTTAAACCTAAGCCGACTTGAAAATAATATGGTTGAAATTAAACTTGTAAAAACTGATATTTGCAGCATAATCAATAATTGTATTGAACTTCAAACAGGAATAGCTTCCAGTAAAAACATTAAAATTATTCTTGAAAAAACTGGACCTGCTTTTGTTATGGCTGACCCTAAACAATTATTAATCGTATTAAATAATTTAATAGGTAATGCATTAAAATATTCTTTTGAAAATAGTGAAATTATTATAACTATAAAAACAGAAAATAATATGCAAACTATTTCTGTTAAGGATTTCGGGCTGGGCATTCCTGAAGATGAAGTTGATTTAATATTTGAAAAGTTCTTTAGATCAAGAAACAATAAAGAGGGCAATATTGAAGGAACAGGCCTTGGTTTATCAATAATAAAAACTATTATTGATAAACATGGTGGTAATATACAGGTAGAAAGTAAAGAAAACGAAGGCTCTACATTTAGTTTTTCATTACCAGTTGCTTAATAACACTTTTATAATTGTTTATTAGATATACAAACCAAAATATTTTTTCATTTCTTTTTCAAAAAAACACCCGTAAAGGAGTAATTACGAGTGATTGGTATTAGTTGTAAAATTTTCAGGGGGAGAACCAAATAGGTAAGAGTAGTATGATTTAAAATGTTATAGTTTTTTAAAGAAACCTCCAATGGCTTTGGCAACTCCACCAATTGCTTTTCCAATTCCACTGACGATACTTTTACCTATACTGAAAACACCGCCAAGAATTTTACTTCCTATACTGCCAACAAAACCAAGAGCTTTCCCTACAAAACCCAGACCAATTTTATCTAAAAACTTTTGAACGAAAGGAAGACTTGCAATTGCTAAAACTATTCCTACAGGACCTGCAAGAAATGTACTAACACTTGACAAAACGCCTCCTACACTGCCTCCAATAAGATTACCAACTGTTCCTAACATGCCACTAAGACCTGATTTGAGAAAGTCACAGCCTTTTGTTATAAAACCACCTGCAGATGAAAGAAAATCACCAACACCGCCACCTAATAAGTCTCCTGCGGTTGAAACGATTCCGCCAAGACCGCCAGAGAAGCCTTCACCTATTGAGGAAACAGTGTTACCTAAATCACCACCAATTAAATTACCAAGGTTGCTTATTATTCCACCGGGTTTCATACCAATACTGTCACCAACAGTACCAATTACATCACCGGCTGTGCCACCAACATAATCACCAAGTTGTGATATTAATCCACCCGGCCCATTTTTTATAAAGCCTTGAACATCATCAAATAGTTCTAGTGGTTTACTGAAATCTGAAAACACGTTTAGCTCCCCTAGTGTTGAAGTAGCTATGCTTTTAAAGCTAAAGTTGTCAATAGATTCTTCAATTTTAGAAGCCTGTTTAGCAATATCTTCTAATGATAATTTAGATGCTGCATCTTTGTTCATTAATAATGTATCAAATATAGATGTCATGAGTGCCCCTCCTATTAACTAAATCCCTTTTATGCCTGTTGTTTATAACTAACGCCCTATATATTATTAAAAACATTTTTTATATCAGGATTTTTAGAGCATTACCCTAAATATCTGAGGTAAATTTACTATAAAAAATTCAAAAACAAATACACATCTGTAAATTCAGGTTATATATTATTCAAATTTTTCTTACTAAAAAATAAAGCCATTCAATGTTTAGTAAATTAAAACACCCGTAGTTATAGAAACTACGGATGAAAACTTAATAAATAATTCAAGGAGAGCATTAAAAAATGGATTAAGTTATTATGAAATACCTATACAGCTTATATTAAATAATAATCAGCTATTTAGTATCCCCTATAAGAGCTTAGTTTATGTTCTGTTTTATTTTTCATATTTTGATCAAAGTAATAAAGTTTCTTACCCTGTTCTGTTTCAAATTTATGTTGTTCTGACTGTTTTCTAGCTTTTTCAAGATCTTCTTTCGATGTATAATTAATATTTACTGATGTTTTATCAGCTTTCATTGTGTTAAACTGATATGGATTATTAGAAAACAACTTCTGCTTATCAATTTCGGGTAGTTTCGTAAGTTTAATTTCAGGTGATGTTCTGTTATAGTCTATTACTACATTTGTATTATCGCGTTCTATTTTTGGAGCTTTAATTTTAACAGGCTTTGGTTTTAATTTTTTAATTTTTGACGGATCCAATTTTGGTGTTTCAGGTTTTGAAAACATTTCTCGTACTTTTTTCTTAGCTTTTTGAATATAGGTATATTCTTTCGTTACAACACTTAGTTTGGCTTCTTCAGCTTCAACTTTTTTACGTTCATCTTCAGGTAATAATAATTTTGATAATTCTTTTTTGACATATTGATCAATTATATAATCTTCTGTTTTTTTGTATTCTTCAGAAGCTTTTATCCTCTTTATGCTCTCTTCGCTTTCTTTTATTCTTTGCCTGTAATAAGCTGCGTAGTCTATTTCAGGTTCAACGTCACCAAACACTCCAGAACCTATCATATTTCCAATCGCTTCGCCTACAACTGTTCCTGCCATGCTTCCTAAAATCGGCCCTGCTGGCCCAAGAAATACTAATGTTCCACCTATTACAAAGCCAATAGCTGCACCTGCTGTAGCTCCACCAACATTAAGAGTTGATCTTCCAACCTGCTTTAAACCTGCCTCTGTTCCTTTCTGGAATTCAGTATAAATATTATCCGCTTCTAAAGTAGCATTTAATGCTACTGCAACAACAGATATTGAACTAGTGCCTTTCAATAACTTTAATGCTGCTTTGTTAGCACCGTTCTTTTCTAATATATTTACTAGTTCTTTGACCTGTTTTGTTTCATTTAAGCTTATATCTACTTTTTTCAATATTTTCACATTATTAGATACACACTCAGGTAACGATCTAGCATTATGGATATGCGGAGTGTCTTTTGCAATATTTTTTGTTGTTTTAACAACATTATTTGCATTTTTGGTTTTAGTTACTTTCTTAAGGGTATTTTTGTTTTCTTTTAGGCTTATTTTTTCTTCGTTTGAAAGGTTATTATTATATTTATTTCTATTGATTTCATATTCTTTTCTATTTCTTGTTTCATTTAAAGCGTTTTGCTGTTTTTTATTCTGATATTTTTGCTTTTTAATTTCTTTTTTTGCCTTTTTTGATAATTGATTATTTTCATTAACTACTTTTTCTTCTTTTATCGGGTTAGTCATTTTAGTATTAGCATTTGTTTTTGTAGTCTTATCAACAATTACTGCTTCATTATTTTTGTTGACAACTTTATCTTTTACAGTATTTACTATTGTTTTAGCATTATGATATGTTTCACCAGAAGTTGCCAAATCCTTAAACAAACCAAAATAACCATCATATGCCCCATGGCTTGCTTCATATAAATGCAACCATTTAACATATGGGTTAACTCCACTATAATCTTTAGTTACCAGCGGACTAAATTTATGTTCTTCACCAGAATTATTTTGATGCTTTTCATTTTCTTTTTTATCACCTTCAAAAGGCAAACCTGCTACAGGACCTTCATGTTTGCTTGTAAAACCTTCATATATTTCTTCTTTTGAAGCACTATCTTTTTCATTTTTTTTCTTTTCAATTTCTTTTTTTTGCTGAATTTGTTGATTCGCTTGAATATTATTTGAATTAACTGTCATGCTGTCCCCTCCTATTTATTAGTTTTTTAATTTTCTACTATTCCCTGTGCCTATGATTAATCCCTATGAACAATTAAAAAAAATTTTGCTCTCAGAATTTTTAGAGCATTGCCTCAAAAAAATAAGGTAAATTTACTAGAAAAAAATCTTAAAGCAACAACAATAATAATTTTCACCAGCTTGATTCACTTATACTAATCCTTGAAAGTAATTGATAGATTCCAGATTATATAGGCCTGGTGTTTTTGCTTGCGCAGCAGGTAAATCTCCCTAGTATAGTTTAAAACCATATATCGATTACTTCTGTGTATTGGTATAAAGTTAAATCCATTATTTTAATAAAACATTTTTAGCTTATATTGATTATTTTGCAATAAATATCATTTTTCTTACTGTTTTTATAATAGTTTTACTAATATTAATAATGCCGAATATGTCAATTTAAAATAAACCTGTATTTCTGAAGGTTTTGCCAAAGACTCATTACAAGCATCTATTTCTCTTTATGTTCCAGAACCAAGACATTATAATGCTGAAATACTTCAATGGATATAAAATATTGAACAATATAAAATCTTTGGTTAAATAGTTTAATTTGCTATAAAGCTACAAAGCTATTAATTCATTACAGAATAGCAACCTCCATTTTTGCATATTTTACTACTTATAATCAACTATATTACTATAAGAGCGTTTAATATTATTGAATTATGACATTGTTATTGCGGAATTACTTATCAATTTATCATTCCAGCGTTTTAATAAACAAATCTTAAAATTTTAATGGTAAATGTTAAGCAAAATTTTAATTGTAAAGTTATGGCTTAAATGGCTTGATGGCTTATCTAAAGATGAATTTTTTTTATTTATTTTTCATATTTTTATTAATAATTTAACAGTAATTATGCATGCAATTATATAATAAAGTGAAAAATATAACATACATTTGTTTACTATTTTACTGAAAAGTGAGATTAATCTTGAAAACTGCAATTTATCCAGGAAGTTTTGATCCTATAACTAACGGTCACCTGGACATTCTGACAAGAGCGGTATCAATATTCGACGATGTAATAATTGCCGTTCTTGAAAACCCCTCTAAACAACCACTATTTGATGTTGCTACAAGGGTTGAATTAATAACTGAGGCAACTAAGCATTTTAAGAATCTTCGTGTAGACAGTTTCAGAGGGTTAACTGTTTCATATGCTGAAAACAATAAGGCCAATTCGATTATAAGAGGTTTAAGAGCTGTTTCTGATTTCGAAAAAGAACTTCAGATGGCCCAGGCTAACAAAAACCTGAACCCCAAAATTGAAACAGTATTCCTGATGTGCAGTATAGAATTTGCCTTTCTTTCATCCAGTTTAGTAAAAGAAATTTGCTTTTTAGGAGGAGATATTAAAGACGTAGTTCCAGAATGTGTTGATAAGTATTTAAGTAGGTTACGGGAGAAGAGGTTCACCAATGACTGTAAATAACGTTTATAAATTATTAGACAAAATCGAAATGTTAGTAATCAAGGGTTATCCAATTCCATTAACTCCTTGGTACGTAGTTCCTCACGAAAAAATCATAGACATGTTAGACAAAGTGAGAACATCATTACCTTCAGAGATAGCCGAAGCTACAAATGTTCTGAAAAGAAGAGATGAAATTCAATTAGAATCTCAAAGAAGAGCCAATCAAATGCTTACAGAAGCAAAAGAGCAGGCCGAAAGGCTTTTAAGTGAGTCTGAACTACTTAAAGCCGTTCAAGAAGAGGCTGGCAGGATTAGGCAACAAGTTTTGGCTGAAGCTGAATACATTAAAAAGCAGGCAAGAGAAGAGGCCGAACAAATCAGGGCACAGGCCATTAATGAAGCAATGGCGACAAGAGAAGGTTCTGATCAATATGCAGAAAGAGTATTAACAAGCCTTGATTCTGATTTAACTGATTTGCATACTATTGTACGCAATGGTCAAAAACATCTGGCTAAATTAAAAGCAGAATCTGTTGCCAACATGGCAAATCTGCACACACAAAAAAGTGTTTCAAACAATAACAGTTGTTCCCCTTCAATGAGAGTGCATCAAAACAATACTGTTAATGTTGGAACGAACTAAATAATAATCATTAAAAAAGAATCTAATAGCAGCACTTGAAATGCTGCTATTTTTTATAACTCTTAACACGCTAATTAATGAATTTGTTTCATTTACGTAAATGTCTAAGTCAATATTTTTTGTAAATTGTTTAACCTGCTTCTAATGACATATTTAAAAAATACTGGATTTACACACTGTTAACTCAGATGAAAGTTATCAGAAGAAGCGAGAGAATGTGTTTTTGCTTGCGTGGCAAGCTAAAAAAGCCCTGCAACCTCCTTGCTGATCCTGATTTCTGAATAATCCGGGTTAAGATCTGTAATAAAAATGTTATTGTCATATTGATATAGATTAACAACCTTATTTATGTTATTTATAATAATGGAGGAGATTTTAATGAA
>JBFMGH010000282.1:0-8440 GCA_040752795.1 Cyanobacteriota bacterium | reverse complement strand
CATTAAGGCTAAGTCTTATCTGTTGAAGCCATTCAGGGTTTGATGATTCAATATAGTACTTTATTGGAAATTTTTTAAAATGATAATCTTCAAGATTATATTTTTGATTTACAATAGAATCTTTTATGGCTTCAAAATAATTTCCATATTCTGGTTTATATTCATATTCAAGTGGATTCTTTTTATTCTTTTCAGGTGTTTTAATAACTGGTGTATAAATTGGTTCAACTACTGGTTTTAAACAATTACTAATTTGATCATTATAAGTTTTTTCAACTATTGAGAGCCTTTCCTGAAAAGTTCCTTTATTATTCAGACCAATACTTTTTATTTCAAGTTTTTCAAGTCTTGAACTTTGGGTTTCTTGCTCTGGAGAAATATTATATATCTTTTCAAGTTTTGATAATAAAGTGGGTTCAATATTATTAGTAGTTTGAGCTATTGATAATTCTGTTAACAGAACCATTAAAACCGTTAAAATAAATATTTTTTTAATAATTTTTCCTCCCCTGTAGAAAGAATTATATACTAATTCACATTTTAAATATTGTTTATAAATTTAAGCCTGATATTTGATAATTGCTATCATATAACCATATTAAATCTTCTCAAACCTTATAGCAGAGATAAAAAGTTATAATAAATAAAAACTCTAAATTATAATCAATTATTTTCGTTATAGTTAACGCCAAGACCAGATTTAGTATTAAAATGTGGCTTAAAATTGTGCTTTACTGTTTTTACGCCAAATGAACGCTTAACAGGAACCGCTTCACCATATACATCTGTAATAGAGGTAGTATCAAGTTGACCAAAAGTGTTTTTAATAAATTTTACAGGGTTTTTAAGTGCTTTTAAGTTGCCAATGGCTTTCCCAATAGATTTTGGAGTTTGCTTGAAACAATCCACAGTTGCTTTAAATGGAGACATTTTAGAAGTGTTAACGCCAAAATCTTTTAAAGTAGATTTAGCACACATTACTGATGTACCAACAATAAAAGTAGCTTCACCGATATCAAAAAATGCTTTTTCTTTTTCATCAGGATCTTTATTGGTAGCAATTTTATGAGCAGCCATGCCAGCTTCTACCAAGCCATATCCAGTCCATAATGCAATTACAAGTGGTCCTAGTCCAATTGCATACAAGCCAGCTGTTCCAAGTATTGCGCCTACACTGATTAAAAAGTTTTTAGGGCTACTAAACATACCAGTTATAGGAGAAATAAGCCCTTTTAAGAAATTTTCCCCTGCTTCTTTAAAAGAAAATTTGCCGTCTCCTGCAGGGTGTTTTGATTTAATATTTGATATAATCTCTTTATACTCAAAACTGTCAGCGGTTTTCTTTAACCCTGACGCTGTAAAAGATTTATAAGTAGAAGGTTTATTGACCTTTGCAACGGTTACATTTGTTGTATTATCAATAGGAATAACCGCCATTTACCACCCTTTTTCTTAAACTGCTGACTTATGTCATATTTTCCATTCTCCTCATTAATTGTATTTGACTTGTATTTATATAAAAACAACCAACTTGTTTTTTGGAACAATTAATATAAAAAATAGATCTTAATATTAAATAATTTTAACAATCTTCTTAAATCTTGCTGAAACTTATATTAAAAGAGCCCATGCTAAAAGTAATTCAGGTAATTATACAAAAGCAGTTGATTATTATACCAATACTATAAAACATTAGCTCTAAATATTTCTTATTATTGCTTTAATAAAAGACATGTAAAAAATATATTTGAAGTTTTATTGAGTAGAGAAATCCCCTCTTGAATAGTTTAACGAAAGTGAGTTTTTTCAGGTGACAGAAGTTTATTCAGGTGTTATCCTCCGCGCGGCGGAGGATAACACACTCAAAATACAGCCAAATGGTCACGAGCGTATTTAAATTACAGAAGTGTTTAAGTAAACTCCTAATCTTTAATATTACATTAAGGACAATAATTAAAACTTAAAAGGTAATTTTATTTTACACCAGTTGTTTTATTCTTTTGATTTTGCATTC
Source organism: Cyanobacteriota bacterium (assembly GCA_040752795.1). Taxonomy (GTDB): domain Bacteria; phylum Cyanobacteriota; class Vampirovibrionia; order JBFMGH01; family JBFMGH01; genus JBFMGH01. The sequence continues at coordinate 6,426 of JBFMGH010000282.1, read as the reverse complement.
CACACACATACTGCAAGTATTAAAGATAAAATAGATGCACCTACCCAAAAATAAGCTGCCATCTCAAAATTGTATGTTGTAACATTATTAACTGTAGAAGCTCCTTTGTCTATCAAATACCCACTTACAAAATCTTGTAAGGCTGCACCAAGGTAGCTAAAAATACCAATAAACCCCATTGCTGCTCCTGCTGCTTTTTTTGAACATATATCTACAGCCATTAGCCCACCCAAATAACATAACATAGCACCTAATGCAAACCCAAACACTGATAAATAGAAGGCATCTATCCACGGATTAATACCAGGTGCAAATAAAAATAATATTATTGAAATTATTTGAATAATGCCAAAAATTAATACTGGCACATTTCTTTTTGAGTTAAAAAACCTATCTGATACATAACCAGATGCAATAGCTCCTACTACTCCCAGCACAGGGTAAGCTGATAAAACTGTTCCAGCTTGAACTAAAGAATATGCTTTTGTTTCCTGAAGATATAATATCCCCCAATTGTTTATAGCATATCTTGTTACATACATGCAGGCACTACTTAACCCCAGAATCCACACAGCAGGGTTTTTAATAACCTCTAGCTGTGCTGCTGATACTGATTCTGTGCTCGATGGAATAGCCGTATGATCATTTTTATATTCTGCTACTGGAGGCAACCCGTAAGTTTGAGGCCTGTCCTGAAGAAATATATACATTAAAATACCAATAACAATACACAATAAGCCAGGTCCCCAGAATCCCCATCTCCAGCCAAATGAACTCACAACCCATGCCGTAAAGATAAAGGTTAAACCAGTACCAATACTGTGACTTGTATTCCAAATGCCATATCTTGTACCACGTTCTTTATTACTAAACCACTGAGATATTGACACCATACTTGGTGCTGAGCCCATTGATTGAAACCAGCCATTGATTCCCCATAAAATTAAAAAGAATATAAATAAATTATTAAACCCTAAAACGAGGTTAATAAAAGCAGAAACAAGTATACCAATTGACATAAACTTTTTAATATTACTTCTGTCAGATATAAATCCATTTGTAAGGCGCCCAAAAGCATATGTAAACAAAAGAGCTGAACCCATCAATCCCATTTCAGTATTGGTTAATATACCTTCATCAAGCATCGGTTTTTTGGTAACAGACAAACTTAGTCTTGCTACATAGAAAAAAGCATAGCCGAGTGTGATAGAAAGAAAAACGCTCCAGCGTTTTTGTTCATATATTTTTCTTATTTCGTCTTTATTATCAGTAAAAACATCTTTATCTGAACCAGTTTTAAAAAAACTAAATATGTTTTTTAGCATTATAATACCATATTACAAAATACAATGTTTAATACAAGGTATTTACAGAGGTGATTAAACAAGTTTTGCAACCTTTCCACTTGTTACGACATCAATATTTAAATCAAAAATATTATTAATAACTAATGTATTAATATCAACTGGAGCTTCAATTTTGATTTCACGAAGCATTTCCATAAGATCAAAAATTTTATCCTTTGGTATGCCAGCTGTTGTCCAGACTGGTACAAGAGAATGTTTACCATTTATAACCTTAACAGTAGACGTAACAACCCTTCTAGGGTCATTTACTTCTTCTTTAACATAATCTAATCCTAATTTGCAAACATTTCCTTCAATTTTATCAATTTGCCATCCATCAAGAGTAGTTATAATCTCACAACCCCTGGGGCATCTAATACAAATATATTTATTTGTGGTTCTATCTGACATTTTTCTTTCCTTATTTTTACTAAATTTCAGTAACATTTACCTTTAATTTATAACAATTTTTACTGACAACGTGAGATAATTTATCACCTTTGATTTTTAAAGCTATCATTTCAGCTGGTCTGGCATAATTTTCTCTGTAAGTAGCAATTATAGTTCCATCATCTTCAGTAATTTCAACTTTTACTTTTTTATCAAAAACTTTATTGACTCTTAATTGCAATAAAAAGCTTTTGTCTTCAATCAAATCAAGATTAATAAACTGTGGAACTACGTTATTAACATTTTTACCTCTTTCAATAGAAATTCTATTAAGACCTCTTCTTTGATGATGCAATGCATGTAATGCTGCATTTCTACCTGCTATATAGCCTGCCTCTGTAACATAATCGACTAAATCATGAATATTGACAACATTTCCTGCTGCAAATATGCCATTAATATTTGTTTCCATATTTTCATCCACATATGGTCCTCCAGTAATATTATCAATAGCGATGCTTGCTTTTTTAGATAGTTCATTCTCAGGTATTAAACCAACAGATAGCAAAAGTGAATCACATGCTATCACTTCTTCTGTACCATTTATCATATTAAAGTTATCATCTACTTTAATAATTTCTACTGCTTCAACCCTATTTTTGCCAATAATTCTTTTAATAGTGTGTTGCAATACTAATGGTATTCCAAAATCCTGCAAGCATTGGACGTAATTTCTTCTTAGACCCGTTAAAAAAGGCATTATTTCAATTACTTTCTCAACACTGGCACCTTCAAGTTTTAACCTTCTAGCCATTATCATTCCAATATCACCAGAACCAAGTATTACAAATTTATTACCAGGCATATAACCTTCGATATTAACAAATCTTTGAACAGTTCCAGCTGTAAATATTCCGGCAGCTCTTGTACCCGGAATTCTAATTTGCGATCTTGTCCGCTCTCTGCAACCCATAGCAAGAACTATTGATTTACCTTCTAATTCAAGATACCCATCAATACTATTAGTTGCAAATATTCTTCTATCAGGAGTTATATCTAAAACCATTGTATCTAGCAGCACTTCAATCCCTAGTTTGTCTACCTCATCAATAAAGTTTTGAGCGTATTGTGGTCCTGGATAGTCTTTTTTGAAAATTACAGAACCGAATCCATTGTGTATACACTGAGGTAGAATACCGCCAAGCACTGAGTCTCTTTCAATTATTAATATATCTTTAGCACCGGTTTTTATGGCTTCTATACCTGCTGCAAGCCCTGCAGGTCCCCCTCCAATAATTAGTACGTCATATATCTTTTTCACTTTATTATCTCCACATCTTTTGTCCTTCTAAAAATAAAATTAGAATTGTTACCACACTTTGTAACATCTCTAACTGCAATATTTAGCTCTCTTGCCAATATTTCAATAACTCGTGGGTAATCAAAACAACCCTGGCAACGACCAGTCCCGAGCCAGGTTCTTCTTTTAACTGCATCATAGGTAAGTGCTGGCACTGGAGAATGAATAGCATCTACTATTTCACCTTCTGTAACTTCTTCACACCTGCATACTATTCTCCCATAAGCAGGATTCTTCTTTATAAGTTCTGCTCTTTCTAAATGTGAGAGCTTTCTAAAACAGGGTCTTGCTTTCCTTACTGGATTCCAATTTTCTTTTTCTTCAAATTTTTCTCCTGCTTGTTTAAGTAGCTCAATAATCATTTCAGCTATAGCTGGAGCAGAAACAAATCCGGGAGATTCAATACCACCTATATTAACCAATCCTTGAACATCTTCTGATATCTCAATAAGGAAATCTCCATTTTCAAGATTACTTGTTGCACGTAGGCCTGCATACTGAGCTATAACATCTTTTTCATTCAATGAAGGAAGTAATCTTTTAGCATTTTTTAGTATTTCAGATATTCCACTTTTTGTTGTTTCTGTACTTGCTTTATCTTCAATAAACTCTGCATTTGGTCCGATCATAACATTACCATGTGTGGTTGTTGAAATTAGTGTACCTTTACCAATTTCCTTATTAGGCACAGGATATAACACTGTATTTAGTTTAACTTTTGATTCATCAAAAACCAGATACTCTCCTCGCCTGGGTGTAATTTTATAATCAGACCTTATTCCTGCTTTATGCATAACTTCATCTGCATATATTCCTGAAGAATTAATAACCCATCTTGAATAAAAATCTCCATTATTTGTTTTAATACCAACTATCTTATTTTTTTCAATTATAAATTCTTTAAATTGAGTCGATAACAAGAGTTTAGAACCATTATTAATAGCATTTTCACACGCGGCTATTGTAGCTTCAAACGGATCTACAACAGCGGTTGTAGGAGTCCATAAAGCACCTGTAACTTCAGGATTCAATTTAGGTTCTTTATAAAGAATTTCATCTTTCCTTAAAATTTTTATTTTAGGTACTTTATTGTATATTGACCTTTTATAAAGGTGCCATATTGTTTCTAATTCTTCTTCTCCTATCGCAATAACAAAACTTCCTGTTTCTTTACAAGGTATCTGTAATTCATTTACTATATTTTTCCAGTACTTATTACCTTTAACATTTAATTCTGCTTTTAATGAACCTGGCTTAGGATCACATCCTGAGTGTAATATAGCTGAGTTAGCAGCACTAGCACCCATACATATATCAACTTCTTTTTCAATGATTAATATATTAAGTTTATATTTTGATAAAATACGTGCTATCATTGCTCCAACTATACCAGCACCAATAATAATGATATCAAAATATTTATTGTCCTTAACGGAATTCATTGTATTTCCTTTCTAAAGAAATTCATTGCAAACTAAATTAATTGAAAGTTTTTTGAACCGCCTTAAGCCACTCTTCATATAAGTGGTTTCTTTGCTCTTTTTGCATTTGAGGATACCAGGTTTTGTTAGCTGACCAGTTATTTTTAAGTTCCTCCATATTTTCCCAGAAACCAACTGCAAGACCAGCTGCATACGCAGCCCCTAAAACGGTAGTTTCAATAATTTGTGGTCTTATTACAGGAATATTTAAAATATCTGACTGAAATTGCATCAAAATATCATTTACAACCATACCACCATCAACTTTTAAGCTGGTAATTTGAATCTTTGAATCTTTTTCCATAGCTTCAAAAATTTCTTTAGCCTGATAAGCTGTTGATTCCAGAATAGCTCTGGCAATATGGCCTTTATTTATATAATGAGTAAGACCTGTTATAACTCCTCTAGCGTCACTTTTCCAGTATGGTGCAAATAATCCAGAAAATGCAGGAACAAAATAGATACCTCCACTATTTTCAACAGTACTTGCAAGTATTTCTATTTCAGGTGAATTTGATATTAACCCAAAATTATCTCTAAACCATTGAACAAGAGAACCAGCAATAGCTATTGAACCTTCTAAAGCGTAGGTTGGAGGTTGACTACCAATTTTATAACCAACTGTTGTAATAAGCCCGCAATTTGAATTAACTCTCTTTTCACCAGTATTTAATAATAAAAAACATCCCGTCCCGTAAGTGCTTTTTGATTCTCCTTCTTTAAAGCAAGTTTGACCAAATAATGCAGCTTGCTGATCTCCTAGTATAGCTGATATAGGTACTTTATTTTCTGATATGCCACCCAGTGTTGTATAACCATAAATTTCACTTGATGATTTAATCTCTGGTAACATTGCCTGAGGAATATTCATAGCTTTCAACATATCTTGATCCCAGTTAAGGGTTTCAAGATTCATTAACATAGTTCTACTAGCGTTAGTTACATCTGTAACATGAGCTCCTCCATGCGGTCCTCCAGTTAACCACCACAATAACCAGGTATCAATATTGCCAAAAATAACCTCCCCTTCTTCTGCCAGTGTTCTTACACCATCTACATTATCTAAAATCCATTTAATCTTAGGCCCTGAGAAATATGTTGCTAAAGGAAGACCAACTTTTAATCTGTAACAGTCCTTGTTATTATTAACTGATAAGTTTTTACATATATCATCTGTTCTGGTATCCTGCCATACAATAGCGTTATAACACGGGATGCCAGTTTTTTTATTCCATATTATAGTTGTTTCTCTCTGATTTGTTATACCTATAGCAGCTAGATCATTAAAGGTTAATAAGGCTTTTTCCAAAGCATATAGAATTGTTTTTTCGGTATTATTTTTTATCTCCATTGGGTCATGTTCTACATAACCAGGTTTTGGATATATTTGTTTGTGTTCAAGTTGTTGCATTGCTATAATTTGACCTGATTTATCAAAAATCACAAACCTGGTGCTGGTAGTTCCCTGATCTATGGCACCTATAAACTTTTTCTCTGTCATACTTTTGACCTTTTACTTTACTAGATTACAACTTATATTAGATAACAGAAATAATAATTATTTTTTATAACTATCTATTATATTAGCGTGATTTGTAAAAACACCATCAACTCCAAGTTTTAAAAGGCTTTGCAAATTTTCAATTGTATCATCTTCAGCATAAAACCAGGGAAATACTTTAATATTTGCTTTATGAAGTTTATCTATATGTGACTTTTTAATATTTTTTGAGCAAGGGTTAAAAGATATACCATTTAATGATTTTGTTAATTCTACTATATCAATTTTATCCAGATCATTTTCATCACTTAAATCTCCTATTTTAATTATTTTATTAAGGTTATTAAC
>JBFMGH010000281.1:0-4145 GCA_040752795.1 Cyanobacteriota bacterium | reverse complement strand
TAATCCCCTTAATATTAATACAGATCTAGATTCTTTGATAGAAGAAACTATTGTCAATAGCGTTAAAAACGTTATTGAATTAACGGTTGAAGGTGCCCTAGAAGAAGCTGTTAAAGCTGTTAATGATGCAGAACAATCCGTAGCAGTTATAACTAATGAAGCAATAAACGATTCTGGAGCTAATAATTATATTAATAACTTAGATATTGATTCAATAATTGCTGACAATGCTAATCTTGATAATGAAACTACGCAAATAATTGAAACTTCTGAAAGCCTACTCATAGTTTCTTCAAGCGACAAAGACATTCAAACAAATACAAAACCTTTTTTATATGTTAATAATATTCCTGAATCATCATTGAATTTGATATATGATTCAGGTGATGAACCTATAAACATAGATAGTAATAAGATTATGTCTTTTTTATTTAATTTATGTCAGGGTGATAAATCATGTAATGAAATAATGACTGGTACAAACTTAGCTATACTTGAAAAAGTAATTAATATTGATATTCCACAATTAGAATTTAATGCCGATACTTCTGGCACACAATATATTGCTTTTTCTAACTACCACCCATCTGGAATTAAAGGCTATTTAATTACTATTAACTTAATTGAAAATATTAATAAGATAAATAGTAGTAATCAACCACTTTTAAATTCAATTTTAAAATCACAGGATTCAAAATTATCATATTTACATCGTCATCCAATAACTAAAGAAAGAATATATAGTATAGATAAATATATTATTAGCAATAATTTAAGTGCCTTTGGCTTAAACAGAATCAATAAAAACACTTATTATAATTTTTTAAATCAACCTGATAAAGATCTTCTGCTTACACCAAAAGTCTATGAATTCTTAAATAAATTACATATAATTAAAGATAAAGAACTCTATTTTAATGCAATTGATGAATAAATCAGGAAGGGAACAATGATTACCTATTTTAAAAATAAAAACCATATCTGTATATTTATTTCTACAATATTATTATTTTGTCATTCATTATTTATTTATGCAGAAGACCCTTCAAAACCTGTTACGGTTAAAGATACCAGTATTATTTCTGATATTGATACAACAGGCGTTACTGGTGTTAATAACAAATTAATATTAAAAGATGAAAATATAACTGACAAAGTGAAAGAAGAAATCATTATTGATGAAAATACAAAGCTGGATGAATTAATTGATTTAAATAATTCTAAATAAACTTTATCTTAAAATGTTTTATTGATATGAATTTTTATTTTATACTATTCCACATAAATAATGAATTTATCCTAACAGAACGCAATAAATATAGAATCTATAAACTACTTACAAGGATCAGTATATCATTTGAAAATTACTACTTCATTTATTTGAGTTATTGAATAATTATGAATATAAAACATAAATATGGTTTGATTTTTATAATTTGTTTTTTTTTATTAATAAACTTATCCGGGTTGTTCGATGCTATAAATGAAAAGATTTACAATAATTACATAGAATTAAACAAGAAAACAAGCGAGAATACTCAAATAGTAATAATTCAAATAGATAATAAAAGTATTCATGCTATAGGAAAATGGCCCTGGAATCGTTCAGTTTATATAACATTATTAAAAAAAATTATTTCAGCAAACCCGGCAGTAATTGGAATATATATATCATTTACTGAACTACAAACCTCTTCAAACGATGATAATAAATTATTTGAAGTTTTAAAATCATTTAATAACATTGTCCTTTCAACAAAACTTATTAAGTATCAAGACCCTAATATACAATTATATATTCCTGAAAAAAGTATTTTCCCTGGAGTAAAACAGGGACATAATGCTTTTCAGTATTCAGATAAAGGGATAGTAACTAGTTTTCCTTTAAAAGTTAGTTATCCTGCTTTTTCAATAGAAATAATAAAATTATATCAAGAAACAAATAAGATAAAATTGAATAATAAGTTAAAAAAACTACTCTCATCTCTTCAAGAAGATTCTAATTCTATTCAAAAAGAATCAATCTTAATTGATTATCAAAGAACTCCAGATAAATTTAAGCATTTTTCTTTTGTTGACGTATTAGATGGAAAAATCAACCTTAGCACATTTAAAAACAAAATCGTGTTAATAGGAGTTAATGATCGAAACCTTACAAGCATTTTACCAACACCGTTTACTGGAAAGGAAGTTCTTTCTTCAACTGGAGTACAATTACAAGCTCAAGTTATTGATAGTTTATTGAATTATCGGGGATTAAATCAATTGTCAAATCAATGGATAATATTAATTTCACTTATTATATCCATTTTCTTTTTTATATTTATCGAAAAAAAACCCATATTCTCACAAGGAATATGGTTAATAGTAATTTTATTAGCTTTTTTAATGTTTGATGTAACACTGTTTACAACATTTGCATTCTGGTTACCTCCTGCCTCAACTATTATATTAATAATTACAACATTTACCGTTTCTTTATATTTTACTACTACATTAGTTGACAAAAGCATTGTAGATTCATTTACAAAATTACAACAATCAAAAGAACTGCCTCTAACAGATCTTTCTCCGGATTTAAATACTAAAATGAATACATTATCAAAACTAATAGATGTTATAAACACTGATAGAAATTTAATAAAAGCTATTATAAATGGTGTTGATAATGGAATAATAGTTATAAACAAACAAGGTATTATTACCTGGGCTAATACAAAAATCTTGAGTATTTTTAATGATTCTCTTGTTTTAAATCAACCTGCTGAAAAAGTTTTTAGTGATCTTAAATTCAACAATATTACTATCTCGGTTAAAAAAGATAATGTTTTTATAAAACAAATTAATATTAATAATCATTATTTCAACTGCATAATAACTCAAATAAACCCTTATGAGGAACAATATGTAGGTATTTTCAATGATATTACTGAAAGTGTGACATCTGCTGAAATGAAATCAACTATTCTACATTTATTAACTCATGAAATCAAAACTCCTGTTGCGACTATTCTGTTGTCATCAGATTTTCTACAAACACAAGAACATAAGGAAATTACCCAAAATTATCTTACTAAAATATCTAATCAAGCTGAATATATTAAAGATCTAATTAATAATTTTCTTACCTTGAATGAACTTGAAGCAACAGAATTAGAATTTAAATATAAAACTATTAATTTAAGCTTGTTAATAACTTCAATAATTGATAAATTATCAATTATTGCAAATACTCGTAATATCAAAATAATATTATCCATAGCTCAAAACGTTTCTCCAATAATTAATGGCAATGAAGAATATTTATCTATTGCTTTTAGCAACCTTATTGAAAATGCTATCAAATATTCTCCAGTTGATACAATAATACAAGTGACTATTTCTAATTTAGAAAATAAACTTAAAATCTCTATAAAAGATGAGGGTTATGGCATTCCAGAAGATGAATTAAATAAGTTATTTAATAAATTTTATAGAAGTACATATGAAAAAACAAAAAACGTTTCTGGCACAGGGTTAGGATTATCCTTTGTTCATAAAATCATTTCTCTACATAAAGGAACTATTGAAGTTAAAAGTACAATTAACATCGGTAGTGAATTTATAATTTACTTTCCAGAATACTAAGTGGTATTATTAAAAGAAAAAAAGCTGTTTTTTACTACAGCTGTGGGGGAAAAGAATTTAATAAATTGATAATGAGCTATAACAATTAAAAATCTACTCTCTCTTTCTTTAAAATACTATCATAGCCTTATATAATTATAAAAAAATTTTCTTAATAAAAATTGTTAGCCTAAACAAGTGTTTATTTTATTCTTAAATACCTAAAATTAGTGATCGCTTTTGAAGGGTAATGAAATTTTTATAGCATTACTTTGTAATTATATTGATTCTTGTAAGTAATTTATAGATTCTAGATTATTACTCCGACCTCCTAAAGTTTGACAAAAAGATTAAGAAGCACTTGCATAATGTACTTTTACACCAGAAAAATAGTTCTGAATTTTTTGTGGATTTTTTTTGAAAACTTTTTAATTTGCTTATCACCATTGATTTTAATTCATTTCTATCTGAAGGCCTCTTTGATTTATAGATATTTGCCTTTAGATCTTGATTCAAAAGCTCATCAGGATTCATATCTG
>JBFMGH010000280.1:0-6400 GCA_040752795.1 Cyanobacteriota bacterium | reverse complement strand
CATCCTTATTCTCATTGTTGGATTTAATCTTTTGGTATAATTCATATTGGTGGCACTCCTTTTTAATTTTATTTTTATCAACTTAATTTTACTTAAGAAGTGTCACCCTTGTTTTAACTATTCACACATTATGTTTCAGGGTTATTTTAATATTTTTTTCTTTAATAATTGCGCTTATTGCATCTTCATAAGGTTTTTTCTTCTTTATATAATCACTGTATGAGATTTGTTTTTTTGTTTTCATAGTTTCAATTTGATAAATTGCCTTTAAATATTGAACTAATTTGTTGTCTTGTGAGTATGAAATGTTTTGAAAGAATATAAAAATTAAAGTAATTAAAACAAAAGAAAAAATCGGTTTCATAAAATTTTCCTCTTTTTAAGAATTATTATTAGTTTTAAATTTTACATAAAATGAACAATCAAAACAAATCTAGAACCAATGCAAATCCTCTTTACCGGGTTGATAATTACCATTTCAGATAAATAAAACACCCTGCCCCTATAAATTTGGAATCTATAAATTACTTTCAAGGATAAGTATAATTTAAATTGAGTTGTGCAGAAGTATTAAGAATATAAAAAATAGTATAAAAACATGTTTTCTGGAAATCAGAAAAAACACCACAAGGGCTTCTTGAAATAAAAAATAGATACGTAAATTATTGTTAACATTTCAAAAAAAATTGGAAATAAATATTTTCAGGGTTTTTAAAATATTTGAGTAGAGTATCCGTATTCTTGTAATGTTTGTAGAGAGACAAAATGATTAGTCCAATTGCAAATTATAATCAGATAAGTTATAGGGGTAAAGATAAATTATCCTCTCAATCTCCCGGTTCACAAATTGATTTAAAAGATCAATTATTTCAGGCTTCGGTTCAAGAAATAAATAAAAAAGTTACAGATAATGTTCCACTCGCAAACAAAATTACAGATACACAAACAAGAACAATGACCTCGTTATCAATATTGGCGGCAGGAGCTTTAGTGGCTCCAATTACATCAGTTGGCCTGGATCGTCTTAGCGGGGCTAATGGAGTGCTTGTAAAAGCATCTCAATTTATAAGTAATAAAACAACAGGTTTTGATAAATGGCTGAATAAGGTTGATATTGGTAGGCACACAGGTAAGATTATAAAAGCTATTAAAGGTAAATTATTTCAACAAAATAATATACAAAAATTTAAAGAAGGATTCTACTCTGGTGGAGGCTTGATGAGTTCTGCTCAGGCAGTTCAGGCTGAAGCTTTAAAGGCAGGCAGGCTTGCTCAGGCTGCTGTTGCTCAAAGAAGTATTGAAACACTCAATCAAGTTAAAAACCTGGGTGTTCTTGGAAGAACTTTTGGCAAGATAGGTATATTCTTTAAGAAAAATACAACTGGTGGTTTGGGCATTATTAACGGTATATTTGCAGCAATGACAGTTAATAGTGTGTTAAATGCTAAAAAAGGCGAAAGAAAAAGCACTTTAATGGAAGAAGTCCTGGGAACATGGGTTGGTTCATTAGGTGGTTTCAGACTATTTGAAAATGTTTTGAAGGGTCTGGAAAAATTTGAAGTTAAAACAATTGTTCAAAAAGCCGGACATTCAAAAGAAGTTACTAAAATTGCTGGTAATGGGTTAATTCCTAATATTGCCAGAATAGTAAATAGAATTCCACTCAAAGGATTTATCTTCCCTATGATAGGAGCAATGTTGATTTCTTCTGCAATGCAAAAGTTATCTCATCTTTTGTTTGGTAAGCCTACAAAAGAAGAACCAAAGGTTATAGATTCCGTTGATAGTCTTCAACTATGGTTGAAACATATTGGCTGGTCTGTAGAAGAAGTTAAAGCTCTTGATAAAGTTGTTCAACAACATGCTGCTGCTAATAATATGGATGAAAAAGAACTAAAACAGGCTGTTGTTAATGAAGTTGTTACCAATGGGGCATCAGCTAATAATATCAAAGAAGCTGTTGCAGAACAGGTAGCAGTTGATAAATTAAATGCTGCAACAGTTAATTAAAGTTTGATTTATACTTATTGTTTTTATTGTCTAATGTAAAGATTAGATAATAATTATTCCTGAAAACGTTCAAAAAAAGCCTTTAGAGGTTTTATATAAACAGCGTTAATATATCTCTCAATACCTACAAAAAGAAGCAGATTTAATGAATAATATTTATTCTATACCAACAAATCCAATACCTCCTTCTTATTTAAACACTAAGCAAGGCCCTGCATATAGTGTTTTTCAGGATTTTGAGAGAAAGATGGTTCTTCCAACTAAATCTGCTTTATTTAACGAGGAAATTAAAAAAGGTAGAAAACGTAATGTTCTTATTAAAACAGGTATTGTTACTGCTTCTTTAGGTATACTTTTATCATTAGCATCTAGAAGAGTTAGATTTAACGTAGCTAAGTTTCTTGAAGTTATTAGAAACAGTAGTGAAAATGTTATTAAGCAAGCCACACAAAATAAAAATGCTTCTTTAACAACCAGAATAAAAACAGGAGTTCTGACAGGTTTTTATAAAGTTAGTGATTCAATGATTAACTTCCTTGGCAATCTGGATCATTTTAAAAACCACCTGACCGGTCAGGTTGTTGATAGTATTCCAGGTGTAAGCAATGGTTTAAGATTCATTAATGGTAAATTAACACCATTTTATACTGGCACAGTCAGAAAAGCTGCTGTAGGAAATTATAGAGCTGCTGATAAAGCTGCGATTAAATTTAAAGAAACCGTTAATGATCTTTGTATGAGAAATCCTGAGTTAAGAAAAATTCTTGGCTCTTCTGCAGATGACTTATTTGCTACAATTAAAAACCTTTCAGGTTCAAAAGAATTTGCTGCAAGACACAAAGAAATGCAAGAACTTCTTGATGTCGCCGTAAAAGAATACACAGCAAACTTTAATAGTTTGAAGCAGGCTGCAAAAGCAGCAGGCAGCGTGTTTGATAGTACTATTTCTCTCGACTTAGCAAAATCAAAGCTTTTATCACATCATTTAAAACTTTTAGATGCCAGACGTGTTGTTACATTTAGCCATAATGAACAATTATCTGTTATTGATGACTTAGTAAAAACAATGCTTAAAACAAGAAAATATACACCTGATGCCGCTTTATTAGCTAAAATAGGAAATGCCAGAGCTGCGTTTGCTAAAATGCCTAATGCTGCTAATAGAAAAGAGTTAATAAATATTCTTGATGACGTTGTAGCAAAAGTTGATCATCCTAAAATAATCAAGGCTATTGCTGAAACAAAGGCTACCATTGCAGTTACCAGGTCTGGTGAAGTCCAAAGGCTTGCTAAAAGGTTACAGGTGGCCTATGAAAAGGGACATATTAATAAAGAAACATATAAAGAGCTATCTAAACAGCTTAAAACTATTCACAATAAAACTGCTGAAGCAGTAAGATTTGAAAAAGAAAATTTATCTGGCAGATTACTTGATATTGCAATTGGTCCTGTACCGTTACTTGAAACAGCATCACTTGCTATACCTTCTGTTGCACTGGCTCATGAAGTTGCACAGTCTGAAAATAAAAAAGAAAGAATATCTAAAACACTTGTATTTGGTCCTACAATACTTGGTGGTGTGGGTGCTACAATTTATGCTCTTCAAAAAGGAATCTTTGGCGCAAATGCCCTTCTCTATGGTGCTGTGACAGGTTACATATTTAATAGGCTTGGCAAATTTGTTGATGATAAGTATTATAGTAAAGGAAAAGAATTTAATACTTTAAAACTATTATCTTCTGATCAAATCGTTAATTCTGGTATTAACATTACAGAAGTGTAATTATGAAACCTGAACAGATAACAATATTTAATGACCTGACTATTAAAGATGCCTTAAAGCTTTTTGAGGATAAAAAAGCTGACAATGCACTGGTTATTAATCAGTTAAAAGAAAAACTTGGCATTTTAAAAATTGAAAACCTTTATAAAGCTAAAGACCATAACCTGTTAAATTATCCAATAAATATTATTATTGATTATTTTGATTATGATCTGGGTAATAGAATTTCTACTAACCCTGAAAATATAAAGTCTCAAATGGAAACATTATTGCCAGAATCAATCAAGGGTGCAATACATACGTGTTCCGAATTCACTGGTGAGAAACAATATAAAGCTTATCTGGTGGGAGGGCTGGTTCGTGATCTGTTTCGTAATGAACAAAATCTAGATGTAGATGTTACCGTTGAAGCTAACGGTATTGAATTTGCTGAAAAGTTTTCTAATGAAGTTGAAGAAATAATTTTAAAAGAAAAACATCCTGATTTTGGAACAGCTAAGATAATATATAAACTTGATAATGAACAGGTTGAAATTGATATAGCTTCTACCAGAAAAGAAATATACAAAAACCCGGGAGCTTTGCCAACTGTAAATGAAATAGCATGTTCTCTTGAAAATGATTTGTTCAGAAGGGACTTTACTGTTAATGCTATGGCAATTGATATACATCCTGATAGATATGCGAATCTGACTGATTTATATGCCGGGCTAGTTGATATCAGTTATCGAAAACTTAGACTAATGCATAGTTATAGTTTTATTGATGATCCGACCAGAATTATCAGAGGCATTAAATTTGCAACAAGATTTAATTATTCTTTTACACCAGCTGTTGAGAAGCTTATTGAATCTTGTATAAACAGTGGTTTATTTGATAACTATTGCTGCGATAGGCTTAAACTTGAATTAAAACCGGCTTTGAATTTAAATAACATTAAAGTTATTAAATATATAGAAGACTTTCAATTATATAGAATGCTTGATAATACAATTCACTGGGGAAAAAACTATTTTTCGCTGTTCGAAAATCTGAAGAACAATATTAATATTACATGTAAATACATTAATAAAGAAAAAATCTGGTTAATATATCTTGGGGCAATTTTACATGAATTACCACATGAAAAAATTGAAATTGTTCTTGAAAAACTTAATCTGTCAAACAATGAAAAAGAAATTATTCATAAAGGTATTGAGCTTTTATATTTAACTGCCGAAGCAATTGTTCCTCAATATCCATCAGATGTTTATTATTTTTACGAAGGTTATGAACCTGAGTCTATTGTTTTATCAACTTTGTGGCAGCTAGATAGGGCTATTTTCTGTAATGTTTGGAATTATTTTGAAAGATATTCTAACGTAAAAATTGCTATAAATGGGAATGATTTAAAAGAACTTGGTATTGAGCCAGGCCCACTTTATTCAGAAATAATGGAAATTCTTCTGGACTTAAAGCTTGATGGTGTAATAAATAACAAAGTTGATGAGTTAGCTTTTGTTAACTATACTTATCTTGGACAGTAACGCATTAAATATAATGTATTGATTTACATAAAAGAATAAATTATTCAGGCAAAGTAGCTAATTTGTCTATATTGCAATCTATTCAATGGAAAAGTTGTATGTTAATTTTTCTTTATATTTCTCCTTTTAGAGTAAATACCCAAACACTAATTGTTTTTATATATATAAGATATATTCTTGGGATTTATTATTAGTGGTTTGGAAAACAAGAGGAGATTTATATGTCACCAAATTTTTTTCCAGTTGGTCATGAACATGGTCCTCATCGTCGTGGTGGTCATCATGGTCACAATGTTACAGTTTATTCTGGCTCATCTCATGCTGGTCAATGGAATAATCATAATGCTGGCTGGTATGATAACCAGTATGAATCACATGAATACGAAACTTATCGTGGTAAAATGGATGATGCTACGAGAAACTGGCTTGTTGGTGGTGCAGCAGGTCAAGTATTAGCAAATTTAATAGCTCCAAATGATCCAGATGCTGCATATACAATTGGGACATTTGCTAATCTGGCAACAACAATCGGTCTAATTAGAGATTCAGGCAGAGAGCAATATCACCATGAACGCCATGAATATGGACGTGATCAAGGTGCATGGAATCAAAGTAGCCATGGCTGGTATTCTGGTTCATCAAATACAATTATTGACCAGTTAGGTCTTGGTAATTGTCCATGGATTTGTTATTAAAAATCTAATTTTTATTCAAATAAAACAGAAAATATTTATGCTGATTGAAGCATAATAGTTTCTACATAAGTATTTAATAGTTATCATTTAGCGATGATATGTGGTGACAATAAATCGCTAGAGTTGAAGATTTATATCTTCAACCTTTTTTTGCTTAGGTATCTTTGGTTCAATAAAGAATTTGTTGCAGGGGCAGTTTCACAGCTTTTTAAATCTTATAAGTTGTTGTTGATAAATGAATTCTGAACAATTTGTATAGAGTGGCTTATCTATACCAATCCACGGAAGTAAACGATATATGCTTTAAATTTACTGTAGGGTGTTTTTTTGTTGGGGGGCACCCAAAAAAAAACCCCCCCAGAAATAGGTAGGTTTAAAATTATTTT
>JBFMGH010000279.1:0-15539 GCA_040752795.1 Cyanobacteriota bacterium | reverse complement strand
AGTTGCAAGACTAATAGTATTGAAATTAGTCAATTTTTTTCTTAATTTTGAAGTATTATAATTAATCGATGTTGGTAAATTTTTTTATAAAAAGTTGAAAAAGAAAAATGTTAAAAGCTTTAAAAGATATTATTGAAAAAATAACCAAATATGAAAGTGTTGTTAAAGAGTATGAAAAAGCTGCTGACAATGTTCCTACTGCTGCAAAAGCATATATAAACTGGGGTGTTTCAATAGCAAATAGTGGCAATTTTCTTGATTCTATTGAGAAATTTAAAGCTTCTGTCAACATTTCACCTAATGAGCCTGAAGGTTATACAAATTGGGGCGTTGCGCTTGCAAAAATGGGAAATTATGAAGAAGCAATTGAAAAATTTAAACTTGCAGCTAAAGTTAACCCTGAGTTTGCACAGGTATATGTTTTATGGGGTGCAGCTCTAGCAGAGCTTGGAAGATTAAATGAAGCTGAAAAAAAATATGAAAGAGCTCTGGAGTTGTCTCCTGGTAATTCTGATGGGTATGTTAACTGGGGAGTAGCTTTGGCACGGCAAAACAAATATTCTGAAGCGATTCAAAAATTTAAATCAGCAGTTTTGATAAACCCAAATTTATTTCAGGCATATTTTTTATGGGGAGCCGTTTTAGCAGAGACGGGTTGTTATGAAGAAGCTGTTGAGAAATTTCAAAGAACAATTTCTCTTCTGCATAATCACGGAGACGCCTATCATTTCTGGGGTGTAGCCTTAAACAAAATGGGGAAATATCAGGATTCTGTTGAAAAGTCACAAATGGCTATAAAGTTGAACCCTAATAAAGCAGAAGCGTATGTTAATCAGGGAGATGCATTAAGTAATCTGTGCAAGTATGATGAGGCAATTGATTGTTATCAAAAAGCTGTTGAAATTAATCCGGTGCTTGTTGATGCTTATGTTAGTTGGGGAATTACGCATAATAGAAAGTTTCAACCAGATCAAGCTATTGAA
Source organism: Cyanobacteriota bacterium (assembly GCA_040752795.1). Taxonomy (GTDB): domain Bacteria; phylum Cyanobacteriota; class Vampirovibrionia; order JBFMGH01; family JBFMGH01; genus JBFMGH01. The sequence goes on along the minus strand of JBFMGH010000279.1, from coordinate 14,556 downwards.
TTATTTAAAAAAGCATTGGAGATAAACGCTGATACCATTAATCCTCGTTATTTTCTGGGGTCTACCCTTGCAGATTCTGGACGTTTTGAAGAAGCAATAGTTGAGTACCAAAAGGTTTATGAGTTAAATCCTAAATATCTGGATAACCTGATAAATTATGGAATAGCTCTTCACAGGTTAAACAAAAACGAAGAAGCACTTCAGATTTTCTTTGAGGCTAAAAATCTTCATCCGAAATCTGTACCTGTGAATTTTTTTATTGCATCAATTTACTCTGAAACTGCTAAATATCAAGAGTCATTGTCATATTTTGATGAAGTATTAGAAGTTGAACCTAATCATATAGATACATTTATAAACTATGCACTGGCTCTGAGTCAGATGAATAGGAATGATGAAGCTGTGGCTAAAATGAGGAGTTGTTTAAGAATATCTCCAGAAGTTCCTAATGTTCACTTTGTTTATGGTGTTATACTTGCGAAAGAAGAAAAGAACCTTAAAGATGCCTCAGATAAGTTTAAAAAGGCAATTGAATTATCTCCAACCTTTATTGATGCATATCTTGCTCTGGGAGAATGTTTGTTGAAACTTAAAAAACCATCTGAAGCGACAAAAGTATTTGTTAAGGTGCTAGAAGTTTCTCCTGAATTGCCAGGGGCTATTTTTATGATTGGGGTTTCATATGCTGAAAGTGGTAAATTGCTTGAAGAGAATGTAGAGCTTGCTGATAAAGCGAATGATTTATATATGAAAGCCATTGAATATTATCAGGCAACTCTTGTTAAGGATCCTGATCATCTGGAAGCACTTGCGAATATTGCATATTTGCAGGCCAAGTTAGGAGACTTTGATGAGTTTATCAGACAATTTGAAGAGTTGGTTAAAAAATATAGTGATAAAGAACCTCTCCTTCAATTGTATTGGGGCCAGGCGTATGAACAGCTAAAAATGCAAGATAAAGCCCGTGAAAAATTTGATCTGGCTGGTCAAATGGATCCCCAGCTAAATCAGTTTAAACCTGAGGGATATTAACTTTGTAAATAAATTTTATTTTGTGATTTTACTTAATATTTAACATTTATTAGTATCAAAAAGTCGGGTATCAAAAGGTTTTAAGCATTAAATCTATTCATAAGCTTAATATATAATTATTTAAAAGAATAGCGGAAGCTATTTCTTATGCTATTATAAATTTTGTTTAGAGGAGCAAAAGATAATCAATGGCAATTCTAGTTCAAAAATTTGGTGGATCTTCAGTTGCTGACATTAATAAAATCAATAATGTTGCAGATGTTGTTATTAGAGAAGTTAAAAATGGTTTTAATGTTGTTGTGGTTGTATCAGCAATGGGTAAGACAACAGATTATCTTGTATCACTTGCTCATGAGCTAACTGAAACTCCTAATAGAAGAGAAATGGATATGCTTTTGTCTACAGGAGAGCAGGTTTCAATCGCATTACTTGCAATGGCACTACAGCAAAAAGGTATTCCAGCAATTAGTTTTAACGCTTCTCAAATAAAAATTATCACTGAAAAAATTCACTCTAAGGCTAGAATACTTGATATTAAAACTGAAAGATTGCAAAATGCTTTGAACAAAGGTAATGTAATTGTTGTAGCAGGTTTCCAGGGCGTAACAACAGAGCAAGAGATAACAACACTTGGTCGTGGTGGCTCAGATACTTCTGCTGTGGCGCTAGCCTCAGCTTTGAATGCTGAGCGATGTGATATATATACTGATGTTGATGGTGTTTTTACTACTGATCCCAGAATAACGCCTCTGGCAAGGAAGCTGGACGAGATCTCTTATGTGGAGATGCTTGAACTTGCACGTGTTGGAGCAAAGGTTTTACATCCTCGTGCAGTTGAAATTGCTAAAAAATATAATGTTCCGTTAAGAGTCAGGAGCTCTTTTAAGCCTGAAAGTCTTGGAACTAATGTTGTAGGAGTAGACTCAATGGAAATTTATCGTCCTGTTAGCGGTGTAGCTGCTGATTTATCGCAGGTGCGTCTGGCTATATTAAAAGTTCCGGATATACCTGGTGTTGCAGCTAAAGTATTTGGAAAGCTTTCTCAATCAAATGTTAGTGTAGATATGATTATTCAGTCAATACATACTGAAGATAAGACTAATGATATTGCTTTTACAGTTTCACAGTCAGAATTAAATGAAGCTTTGAAAACTCTTGAAGAAGTAAGACAAGAATTAGGTGCTGAGAAAATTCTGGTTGATGAAGAGATTGCGAAAGTATCTATAGTTGGTGCGGGTATGATTGATAGGCCAGGTATTGCTGCTGATATGTTTGCTGCTCTGGCTGATTCCGAAATTAACATTAAAATGATTGCTACATCTGAAATAAAGATTAGTTGTCTTGTTGATAAAAGTAGAGCCCATGAGGCCGTCAGGGCTATTCATAAAAAATTCCACCTTGATGATGAATCAGAAGTTGCAAAAGTGATGGATGTTCATTAAAAATGTATAAAATATCACGAAGAGAATTTTTTAAATACTCAGCTTTAGCTATTGCAGGTATATACACACAAACCAGGTTGCCTGTGTTAGCAAACAGTAAAAGTTTTACACCTTTTAAATTTGCTTTTGTGCCAGATTTACATCTCTCTAATTATAAATTTGATAACTGGATTTTGCTTAATGAAAGCCTGCTAATACTTCAAGATACTGTTAAACTTCTTAATGACCTGGATGTAGATTTTATTGTTTTTGGTGGAGACCTTATCGATAATGAACAGAGAGATTATTCTGAGCTTCCAACGCTTTTAGATTTATTGTATACACTTGAAAAGCCTTATTATGTTGTTATGGGAGATAGAGAGGCCAGATTAAATAATAATCTTTCTAAAGAAGATTTTACTGTAGAATTCAGACGAAATGGATTTATAAATAGAGGAATTACCTGTTGGTTTGAAAATCCTGCAACAGGGCTTGATTTAATAGGGTTAGATTCAACTATTATTAACAGTAAAGACGGTGAAGTATCTCCAAATCAATTAGTATGGCTAGCTAACAATTTGAGACAAAATGCAAATAATTTTAAAATTGTCGTTCTTCATCACCCATTAAACCCTGACTCTAAATTAAACAACTTTTATAATGCACCAGGCTTCAGATTGAAAAACTCATCTGCAATTGTAGATGTGTTTGATAGATATCAAAATGTTGATCTGGTTCTATCAGCCCATCATCATGTAAACTTGATAAATACAAGAAATAATGTTCATTATATAAATTCACCTTCAATAGTTACATATCCCTGTGAATTTAGAATTATTGAAGTTAATAATAGTTATATTGAATTTAAAAACATAGCTATTAACTTTAAACAGATGATAAAAAAGGCTCAGGAATCACTAAAGGGTTCTAAATATTCTGAAGAATTTCCTGATATAAAGTATAAAGAACTTTTAAAACTTCATAAAGGTGATAAAAAAGATAGAGACACCAAAATTAAATTTGAATAAAAAATTTTGTTTCAGTAGTATAAGATTTTATAAGTTTTATATCGAATGAAATAATTGCCCTAAATGAAGTTTTTGGAAGATAATCAACTTTTTTGTGTCTTTAATAAAGAAAAGTTTTATAATTGAACTTGAAATAATTCTGTTTATCTCACAGATTAAACAAAACGTAGTGAAAAAATATTTGAGTTGGTTGTTAAGGATTAAAAAGTGATTGCAACTTTCAGTTTTCAGGATTTTATTGAGGCAACAAATGCAAACATAATACTATCTCCAGCAAATGAATTGGACGAATATCATTTATCTACAGATACCAGATCTATTAAACATGGAGAAGTATATTTACCTCTTAAAGGCCCAACTTTTGATGGCCATAACTTTATTCAATTAGCATTTGATAATGGAGCTTCCGGTTGTTTTGTCGAAAAAAAATTTAATTCATCTACTATAAATACTAAGGGAGGCTTTATAATTGAAATTGAAGATAGTTTGCTTGCGTTATTAAATCTTGCAAAGTATTATAGACAGAATCTAAACGCACTTGTCATTGCTCTAACAGGCTCTTCTGGTAAAACAACAACTAAAGAGCTAATTTTTTCCGTGTTATCGCAATCTTTTTTTACTCAGCGTTCTCAAATGAACTATAACAATGAAATTGGTGTGTCTAAAACCCTTTTAGATGTTGATGATGAAACAGAACTTGTCATTTTAGAAATGGGTATGCGTGGCCTGGGAGAAATTGATCTTCTTGTTAAATATTCTCTTCCCGATATTGCTATAGTTACTAATGTAGGTTGCTCACATATAGGAAGACTTGGGAGTTTGGAAAATATTGCAACTGCAAAAACTGAAATTTTAAAATATTTAAATAAAAAAGATGGAATAGCACTGCTTCATGCTGATGATGAACTTCTTTTGACGTATGCAGCAAAAGTGTATAAGGGCAAGAAAATATTATTTGGTTCAAAAAATGATTTTCAAATGAAAAAGTGCTTTGAAAATAAAATGCTATTTACATACAAAGATGAGGAATATGAACTACCTATTCCTGGAAAGCACAATATAATTAACGCCTCAGTGGCTATAGAGCTGGGAAAATACTTTGGAATGAGCTATAAGAGCATTTACCAGGGTCTTAAAAACTATAAACCTTTATTTGGTCGCTGGGAAGAATATAAAGTTTTTAATAACTCCATAATTATTAATGATGCCTATAACTCGAATCCTGACTCTGCTAAAGCTGCTATTGATACAGTCTTTAGTATCTACTCTGGCAAGAAAACCTGGTTGGTTCTTGGTGATATGCTGGAACTTGGAGAATACGAAGAAAAAATGCACAGGGAAATAGGAAACTGGCTAACTGATAAATCTTTTGAAACACTTGTTACTGTTGGTAAACTGGCGAACTATTTTTCGCAAAATTTGAAAAAAAACAATGCTAAAATTCATAATTTGGAAAATGCAGAAGCCGCTGCAGAATTTATTTTTAATGAGAAACCTGATGATACAGTTATCTTATTAAAAGCTTCTAGAGGTATCGGTCTGGAAAAAATTATTAACAAGCTGAATCTTAAGATAGGAGGGGATGATAATTAGCTTTTCATTTACAGTCTTTGCTGGATTATTAGCATTTGCTTTTACCGTAGTAGGTCTAGATCCATTTATTAAATATCTTAAAACTAATTATATAGGCCAATATATAAGAGAAGATGGTCCTCAAGAACATCACTCTAAAAAAGGTACACCTACAATGGGGGGGGTAATTATTCTTATTGCAATAATTTTATCAACAGTTTTTGTTCTCCTGCTTGAAAAATCTTTTAATATGACTGTTGTTATTGTTATTGCTTCCCTGATCATATTAGGATTATTAGGATTTGCTGATGACTACAGTAAAGTTATTAAAAAACACAATAAAGGTATTACAGGATGGACAAAACTGCTAATACAATTTTTAGTAGCTCTTGTAGTGACAGGTTATGTTTATTACTTCTTAGATAGGTCTTCTGTATCAATTTATGGGCTTACTGAAGTCAATTTGGGGCTTCTTATAATACCATTTGGTATTATTGTTATTCTGGGTTCTTCCAATGGTATAAATCTTACAGACGGTCTTGATGGTCTTGCCTCTTTAACCAGTGCTGTTTCGTTCTTGACACTGGCTATATTTTTATATAATACAAATAATATAGAATTAGCTATTGTTTCAATTGCCATATCAGGAAGCTGTTTGGGTTTTCTTGTATATAATCATCACCCTGCAAAGATTTTTATGGGTGATGCTGGTAGTTTAATGTTGGGTGGTGCTTTTGGAATACTGGGCGTTTTAGGTGGTCTTGAATTATGGCTGATTCCAATAGGTATTATATTTGTAGTTGAATGTTTATCTGTGATAATACAAGTAATAAGTTTTAAATCTACTGGAAAAAGAGTTTTTAAAATGACACCACTGCATCATCATTTTGAACTCTGTGGAGATAATGAAACAACAGTAGTTAAGAAATTTGTTTTAGTTCAGGTTATTGCGTGCATTTTATCGGTAATAGCAGGTTATAAGTGGCTGTTTTGAGAGAAAGATATTGATATGAAAAAACCATGGAAAGATCAAAATATTGTTATTTTAGGCTTATCGAGAACAGGAGTTGCAACTGCAAAATATTTGATAAAGCAAGGGGCTAAATGCCTTATAAGCGAAGCTAGAAATGCAACTGATAGTGACAAAGCGTTAATTGAAGAGCTTAATGCTTTAGATATTGATGTTGAAATGTCTGGAAATAAAGATCAAACTATTTTAGGTGCAGATTTAATTGTCACTTCCCCAGGTATACCACCGGATTCAAATTTAATTAAACTTATAAGAGAGAATAAAATACAACTTATAAGTGAGCCAGAACTCAGTTATATGGAAACATCTACACCAATAATTGCTGTTACTGGTACAAATGGCAAAACTACAACAACTAATCTTATATCTAAAATCCTTACAGATGCCGAATACAAAGCTCCAACCTGTGGAAATATAGGTTATCCGATTATTAATGAGATAAACAATAATAATGATTTTCTTGTGGCTGAAATAAGTTCATTTCAGTTAGAATATAGCCCAACCTTTAAACCCCAAATAGCTGTATTTTTGAATTATACACCTGACCACGTTGATTGGCATGGCTCTGAAGAAGAATACAAAAGAGTCAAAACAAATTTTATTAAAGGTATTAGGGCCCCTTTGTGGCAGGTTTTAAATGCTAATGATAATGTTTTATATGATATTGGTATTAATACTAAATCGGATGTTTACTGGTTTGGAAAAGAAATGCCAGGTAAATGTTGTTTTATTTTAAATAATGCATTTGTAGTCAGTGAAAAAGATAATGTAACACCTGTTTTGGCTATAGATGAGATCATTCTGAAAGGGCAACATAATCATGAAAACATTATGGCTGCTATATCAACTGCTAGACTCGCTGGAATTTCAATTGAAAGTATAGCTGAATCTGTTAAAAATTTCAAAAGCGTTGAACATAGGCTTGAATATGTTACAAGCATTAATGGAATAGCCTTTTACAATGACTCTAAAGCAACTAATGTTGATGCAACTTTGTGTGCTTTAAGAGCATTTGAAGATGAGAAAATAGTTTTAATTGCAGGTGGAAAAGATAAAGGAACTGATCTGAGTGTTCTGGCATCAGAAATATTAAAAAGAGTTAATGCTGTTATACTAATAGGTGAAGCAACTGAAAGATTTGCAAAAGCTTTTGAAGAGGCAGGGGTTAAATCTATTTATTTTGAAAAATCTTTAGACGCTGCAGTGAATAAAGCATTTGATCTTAAAGCAGGTCCAGTCGTTTTGTCACCTGCTTGTGCAAGCTACGATATGTTTAAAAACTTTGAGGAACGCGGGCATGTCTTCAAAGACATTGTCAATAGTAAAAAATAATAATTCTGAAAAGAATGATAATAAGAGGTTAAACTTTATATTAGGACCATATGATAAATGGTTATTCTATGTAATTATTATACTGTGTGTCTTTGGTCTTGTTTCGATATTTTCAGCATCAGGTCCTGATGGAGTTAGAATCTATGACGATCCATTTTATTTCTTAAAAAGGCAGGTTATATTTGATATTCTTGGAATAGTATTAATGCTGGTGATTTCAAGAATTGATTATAACTATTTAAGGTATATTAGTTTACCTTTTGGTTTAATAGTATGTGGATTAATATTAGCTACTCATTTTATAGGGGTTGAAGCATATGGTGGTGAACGGTGGTTAAAATTGGCAGGGTTTACATTTCAGCCTTCTGAGTTTGGTAAATTAGCCGCAATAATTTTAACTGCTGATGCACTTGCTTTTTCTAAAACAATACTTGATAAAAAGTTTATAATTAATATGGTAATAATTGCTGTTATGGTTGTTTTAATCTTAAAACAGCCAAGTCTTTCTATTGCAATGATTACATCAGCCTCAACTATAATTGTGCTTTTTATGGGAGGATTTCCACTTTATATATTACTACCAGTTATTGCTGTTGGTTTTTTTGGTGTTGTTAAGGTTATACAGGGTACACCATACCAGCTTAATCGTATACTAGGGTGGCTTAATCCGTGGTCAGACCCTCAGGACAAAGGGTATAATATTATTCAAAGCTGGTATGCATTTGGCAATGGTGGTTTACTGGGTGTTGGTTTCGGTAACTCCAAGCAAAAACTATTCTATTTACCGTTCAGGCATACTGACTTCATTTTTGCTATTATTTCTGAAGAATTAGGGTTAATAGGGGCTATCGTTTTAATAGGATTATTTATTGCTTTTGTATATCGTGGTCTAATTATTTCCATAATGTGTGAAACCACATTTGGCAAATTGTTAGCTGTTGGTATAGTAAGTTCTATAGCCCTGCAGGCCTTTATTAATATGGGAGTAGCCTCGGGAATTCTACCACCTACTGGAATAACCCTGCCATTGATTAGTTATGGTGGTTCATCCACTCTTGCAATCTTTTGTATGTTAGGAATATTATTAAATCTGTCAAGGAAACGGATCCAGAGGATAAGTGCATGTTCATAAGACTTCCTGGAAAATTGAAAGAAGAGTTAAAAACTATTAATGTTGTAGTTACCGGAGGAGGTACTGGTGGACATGTTTATCCTGCTACGGCTGTAGCTGACACTTTATTGGAAGATTTAGATATTGAAAGAGTTATATATATTGGATGTCCTGATAGTTTAGAAGAAAAGGTGGCTTCTGAGCGTAATCTTGATTTTTTACCAATTAGAATTTCTGGAATGCCAAGAAAATTTTCTTTTAACTTCTTAAAATGGTTATATCAATTAAATAAAGCTGTTTTAGATGCACTTGGTTATTTATTATATACTAAGCCTGATGTAATATTTGCTACAGGTGGATATGTTAGTGGGCCTGTTTTAATAGCAGCATTTATACTTGATATACCATATGTTATACATGAAGGTGATACTCATCCAGGAATAGTTAATAAAGCTATGTCTAAATGGGCATCGTATGTTTCAGTTGCTTTTGAACAGGCGAAGCATCTACTAAATGGCAAAGATATTAAGGTTTTAGGTAATCCTCTTCGTTCCTCAATTGGAGAATATACCAGGGGAGAAGCAGCTATTTTTCTTGATATAGATCCAGAAAAGAAAACATTACTGGTTTTGGGTGGTTCACAGGGAGCCAAAAAAATTAATGATGCTGTAATTGAAGCACTGCCAGCATTGTTAACCAAATATGATTTGCAGATCATTCATCAATGTGGTGAAAAGAATTATGATGAGATTAAAGCTAATCTTTCAAGAGAGATAATTGAAAATCATTCCTATATAATCAAAGGTTATTTTGAGGATCTTGCGATTCCCTTGGCCTGTGCAGATTTTGCAATATCAAGGGCTGGTTCAATGTCATTGTCAGAGTTAATGGCAAGTAGGGTCCCTGCTATATTAGTACCATACCCGTTTGCTGCTGCAGATCACCAGCGTAATAATGCAAAATATATTGTTGATGAAGGTGCGGCATTATATCTTGAAAATGATGATTGTAATGCTGAAAATATTATATTTAATTGTGAAATGCTTTTAAAATCATCTGACAAGTTAGATTTTATGAGACTTGCTTGTAATCGCCTTGCCAGAAAAACTGCTGCCGTTGATATTGTAAAATTAATCAAAAAAGCAGGTAAAATACAGTCGGTGGAAACTGCTAAACAAACAGAAGACAACTAATACAAATATATTTCCTAGTGTATTAAAATAGTAATTTTACTGTTGATTTAAGTTTTTATTTACTTAAACAATAAAAATAGTAAAGTTTGAAGAATTAAGTTGAGTGGTGCCAGTTAATTAATGAAGAATTTGTGTGTTCTTGTAAATTTGTATTTGTTAGGATGTTTTTTATTGAATAATCCGTGTGTTGCCCAGCAACAAAATTTAATTCTGCGGGGGTGTGTTGAAAGAGATAATCAAACAGTTTGTCCGAGTTCTATGGAAGAGGATTTTTCTGATAATAGGTTGTTATATTATAGTTATAAGAATAAAAAAGTAATTGAACAAGCTAAAAGTTTTTATAATAAGGCAGTTAAATATGAAAAAGAAGGGAAAATAAATTTTGCTGAGATGTATTATAAAAAAGCAATTGAATTATTACCCAATTTTGTTGAAGCACACACTAATTTAGGTGGAGTTTATATTTGTAATAAAAATTATGATATGGCTATATATGAGTTTAGTGTTGTTGGTAGGCTTACGCCTGATTATTTTCCGATTATATATAATAATTTAGGGCTTGCATATGAAGGCAAAGGAGATACTCAAAAAGCAGAAGAATTTTATACTTTAGCAATTAATCTGGATCCAAATAATGCAATGGCTCATAATAATCTGGCTAGTTTATATATTAAAATGAAGCTTTATGATGAGGCAATATATCATTTAAAAATTGTTAACAGGCTTTCCCCGGGTTTTTTGTCGGAAAATATTGTTAAAATAGTTAATAATTATTCAGGTTAAGAATGATTATTATATAAATGGATTGATTTTAATACCTTAAATATTATACTAAACAAATTGTTGATGCTTTTCCATTAATAAATAAAAATTAATTCTTTATAAAGTGCTTTTATAAGGCTTTTTTAGGTTTTAAATACTTATATTATTAAAGTGAATGTTTATCAAAAAGAAATAAATTACTTTAGTTGATAATTTTTTTTTCATACAATAAAAGAAAATTTAAGGGGTGGATAGATTAATGAAAAAAAGAATCAATTATTTTATTACAAACTTTTTATTTGTTTTACTTTCATTATTTATTATTTCGGGAATTACTCTTGCTGAGGATATAAATGTTGACTCAAATACTAAAAGTACAATGAATTTATCCTTGCAGGAATGTATTAATATTGCAATGGATAATTCACCAATAATATTACAGGCAAAGGAAGATGTTGAAGTTGCCAGAGCAAAGCTTGCTGAAGCACGCTCAGGTTATATGCCTCAAGTTAATGCAAGGGCTTCTTATAATTATTTTAATACTAATCAGATTATAAAGACAAAGCTCAGTGATGACCTTGTTGAAACCTTATCTGCTAATGCTGTCATGGAAGGATTGAGGGACAGAGCTGTAGTCTCTGGTATTAATGGCATTAATCCGTTTACCGGACAGGCTATAACAGAGCTAGATGTTTTAGCACAATTAGCTGCATCCAGAAGAATGACATCTGTTCAGATGTATAGTGCGCTAAAGGATAATGCAGCAGGTCAGATGCGTGCAACAGGGAAGGACATTCTCTGGACACCATTGCATGGAAATAATTTATTTAAATTTGAATTGCATGCTTTTCAGCCTATTTTTCTTTCAGGGAAAGTTTATAATTTGAACAAACAGGCAAAAGCTGGCATTGGTGCTTCAAGACAAGAGTTGGAACAGATAAAGCATGAAGTAATTTTTGAAGTTACAGATAGATATCAAAAAGTTTTGCTGGCCAAAGATGGTTTAGAACTTGCCAGGGACACCGAAAGAAAATTTGCAACATTAAGAGATCTTATAGAAGCTTTATATAAAGGTGAGGCTGAAAATGTTACCAAGCTTGATTATTTAGAAGTTGAAGCGTATCTGGGACTTATTAGAGGAAAAGTTTATGAGGTTGAAAAATCTCTTGAACTTTCTAAGGCAGCTTTAAGACAGTCAATGGGGTATGATGACACTGTAGATATTGAAGTTGTAGAAGATACTCAGTCTTATGATTTTATTGATGTTAATTTAGAAGATTCCATTCAACAAGCGATGTTAAACAGGCCTGAGTTTTCCAAATTGGAATATGGCATTAAGGCTAAGAAGCACGAAATAAAAGTAGAATGGGCTGAGTATTTGCCTAAAATTGTTTTAGATTCAGCTTTTGAGGTTTTTGCTGATAATAAAAATTATCTTGAGCCTGATCCTGTTGATTTTAGATTAAGTGTTATAGCTGATGTACCGCTTTTTGATGGCTTAAGAGCTGTATCAAGAGTAAACCAGAGGAAGCATGAGTTGGAAAAGCTTAAGCAGCTTAGAAAGCAGCTAAAAAACGGAGTTACTCTTGAGGTTATTAATGCTGTTTTAACGCTTATTGAGACCAAAAAGAAAGTTATTGCAGCTGATGAAGCTGTTAAATCAGCTGTGGAAAATCAATCACTGGCAAGGCAAAGCTTTGAATTAGAAATTGTTGAATCTAAAAAAGTTGTTGATGCTCAGGTACTTGAAGCTAAAGTTAAAACAGAACTTCTTATGGCTATATACAATTATAATGTCGCAAAGGCAAGTTTGAAAAAGGCTGTAGGGCTTATGAATTCTTCGATATCTGCTGTGGAAACATTTGAAATAGAGGAGATAAAGGATAATAACAACTTTGTTGATCCTTCAGAAAATAATAATTTTTTAATTGAAAAACCTGAAACAATTATGTAAGCTGAAGAGGTAGCTACTGTGGAACAAGATCGTTATACTCCAATGCATAAAATAATAGAAGTCCTTTCTTTAAAGTCTAATATTGCTAAAAAATTCAGTGTTTACATTTTTTTACTTATAGCAATTATTATATTTGTACTTGTTTTTTCTATTCACTCACAGGCAAAAGTTATTGATGTTAATTTTAAACAAAGTATAATATTGACAACGAAACTAATTGGTAATTTGTTAGCTAACCCAATAGCTGGCAATGATATAACTTTTATTGATGAATTTGTTAAAGATTTAATTGATGAGAATGATATTGTCTATATAATTATACATTATCCTGATAAAACGGTTATGTTATCTACGATAGAGTCATACTGGGGTAAAGATTACACAGAACTGAGCGATAAATTTAGTGGTTTTGCAGCCCATGATACTAGGTTAAACTTACGTCAGGAACAAGATGAAGAGATAAAACGAAGGCTTTATGAGGATAAAAAGTCAGTAGCAAAGCAGATAAGAGAGTTAAAAAAAGATTTTTCTGAATTAAAATATGCAGGAACGTTGCAAGATGTTGAAAAACAGAAAATTGATAACCAGACTAAAATGCGTATTCTGGAAGAAGAAATAGCACATCTTAAAGAGGAAAGTGCCAAGGCAACAAAAGAAAAAAATGATATAGTACTTGAAAAACTCACCAAGCAGATGGAAGAAAAGCGGGTTGAGCATAGTGATCTTATAAGCATTGATTCTCCACTTGACAGCCTCAGGGATTTGCTTGAAAGACACGAAAAAAAGGAAAAGATTATTGAAAGAATGCCATCGGATAATATGATTTATGAAGTGTCTGTTCCTGTAGGTGGTGCAATTAAAACAAACTATGGAATATTGCGTATTGGCTATTCACCTAAAAAAGTAAGAAAAGAAGTTAGTAATATGTATAAAAACACTTTTCTTTTTGGTGTATTTTGTATTGTTTTAGGTCTTATTATTTCGTTGAAACTAGCAAGAACAATGACAAAACCATTGGGAGAGCTAGCTAAAGGTGCTGAAATACTTGGTAGCGGTAATCTTTACCATAGAATTAATATAAACACAGATGATGAAATGGAATTATTAGCTGATAGATTTAATCTGATGGCTGAAAAGTTAAATGAATCATATTCAAGCTTGGAACAAAAAGTCAATGAAAGAACTAGAGAATATCTCGATGCAACAAAAGAATTACAACGTGCTTACAGAAAGCTTCAAAAAACTCAAGCTCAGTTAGTTCAATCAGAAAAAATGACTTCTTTAGGACAATTGGTAGCTGGTGTAGCACATGAATTAAACAATCCTATTGGATTTATAACCAGTAATATGCAACCATTACAGGATTCTCTGGATGGTTTGATGAAATTAATTAACTTGTATGGAAATCTAAAACTTTCAGAAGAAGAACAAGAGCAAGTTAATCAATTTATGGAAGAAAATGATTTTGAATTTATGCTTGAAGATTTGAATGATCTTATTGAAGATATTAAGGAAGGTGCAAAAAGGGCACATAAGATTGTTTTAGACTTGCGCAATTTTTCCAGGCTAGATGAAGCAGAGTTTAAAGAAGTTGATCTGCATCAAGGTATTGATAGTACGCTTAATTTGCTGTCAAAATATTATAAGCATAGAGTAACAGTTCATAAAGACTATTCAGATATTCCGTTTATTAGTTGTTATGCAAGTCAATTAAATCAAGTCTGGATGAATTTACTGGTCAATGCTGCACAGGCTATAGATGGAACAGGAGATGTATATATTTCTACAAGTTTAGAAGCAGATAAGGTTGTCGTAAAAATAAGAGATACAGGTAAAGGTATTCCTCAAGATGTTAAGGAAAGAATCTTTGATCCATTCTATACAACAAAACCAGTTGGGGAAGGTACTGGTTTAGGACTTTCTATAACACATTCAATTATTGAAAAGCATGAAGGTATTATAGAGCTTGAATCAGAGATAGGAAAGGGGACTGTATTTATTGTAAAACTTCCAATAAGGAAAGATAAAAAAGATTCTGAAATTATGGAAGAAAGTAAAGATCAATTAAAAACTGTATAAAAATGATTATTGTTTAATATAAATAGATAAAGATATCTGATA
>JBFMGH010000278.1:0-10474 GCA_040752795.1 Cyanobacteriota bacterium | reverse complement strand
CTAAACATTCTTACTATTGCACTTTAATATATTATACTAAAGTTCTTAAATTAAAGAATTTAAATTATTATAGATATGCTTATATCATTGAAAGTAATTTATAGATTCTAGATTATAGTGACCGGGCGTTTATGCCCACTGCACAGGCAAAACACCCTATTTCGTTCTATCAGTATAGATTTATTATTTATGTGGAATAGTATAATTTTTTAACTAGACCCTGTATAACACATTTGTATACAAATAATAGATGGGGGCAGTTTCACTACCCCCATCTATATAAGACTTAGATATTATAACCTTCTTACAGCTTTATCTATTCTTTCCAGGGCTGTTTCAATATTTGCAACACTATTAGCATAAGAAAATCTCAGATATCCGGTACCAAACTTACCAAAACATGTTCCGGCTAAACAGGCAACTCCAGCTTCGTTCAAGAGATAATCAGCTAACCATTCAGCAGTTTTTCCGGTTCCAGTAATATTTGGGAACACATAGAAAGCGCCTTTAGGATTTCTACAGGTAATTCCTGGAATTTCATTAAGGCCTTTAACAATAACGTTTCTACGTTTTTCAAATTCAGCAACCATTTGCCTTACATCATCCTGTGGGCCTGTTAGAGCTTCAATACAAGCCCTCTGGTTAAAAGTACAGGTGCAAGAATCAGAGTTTGTCTCCAATTTAGCGATTAAGGTTACTAAATCTTCTCTCATAACGCCATAACCCATTCTCCAGCCTGTCATGGCATATGATTTTGAGAAACCATCTAAAATAATCACTCTATCCTGTAATTCAGGGTCAGAAGCGATGGAATGGAATTTATTTCCATCGTATAAGATCTCCTTATAAACTTCATCCGTCAGGATCATAAAGCTATGTTCTTTTGCTATTTTAGCAATTTGTTTTAGATCTTCTTCTTCCAGCACTCCACCTGTTGGGTTTTGTGGAGAATTAAGTATAACAAGCTTTGTTTTCTCTGAAATTTTTGATTTAAAATCTTCAATATCAAAAACAAATTCTTTTTCTTCTTTTAGTTGGATCGGAACAGGAGTTGCCCCGGTAAAGTTAATAACAGATTCATAAATTGGGAACCCTGGGTTAGGATATAAAACTTCATCTCCTTCTTCACAGAGTGCAAGTATTGTATACCACATAATAGGTTTAGCACCAGGAGTTACAACAACATTTTCTCTTTTAACTTTGATACCGTGAGTTCTTGAAACGGTTTCAGCAATAACATCTCTAAACTCTGGCAAGCCTGCTGATGGGTTATAATGGGTATATCCATCATCCAAAGCTTTTTTAGCAGCTTCAACAATATTTTTAGGAGTATCAAAATCAGGTTCACCAATTTCAAGGTGAACAATATGTTTACCTTTAGCCTCAAGAGCTTTTGCTTTAGCCAGAACTTCGAATGCAGTTTCTGTTCCCAGTCTTGACATGCGAGCGGCTAATTTATCTTGAAGATTTAATTTAGTTAACAAGACGCATTTCCTCCCTTAACCTTTTTTTCTTTTTAATACATTTTTTATTGCATGATAGATTTCATCGTGAGTTAAGCCAAATTCAACCATAAGTTCAAAAGGCTGACCAGATTCACCAAATCTATCTTTAACAGCAACCAGTTCAACAGGAACAGGACAATGTTGTCCTAATACTTCGCAAACTGCACCACCCATACCACCATAAATTTGGTGTTCTTCAGCACAAACGATTGCGCCCGTTTCTTCAGCTGCTTTAACAATAGTTTCAACATCAATTGGTTTTGTAGTGTGTAAATTAACAACTCTTACACTAATACCTTCTTTTGCAAGTTTTTCAGCTGTTTCAATTGCTTCATGAACCATAACACCGCAGGCTATAACAGTTACATCAGAACCTTTACGGAACACTTCTGCTTTACCAATTTTAAATGGTGTATCTTCTTTAGTAATAATCGGAACTGCTTCACGTCCAAACCTAATATATGCAGGCCCATACATTTCACCAGCAGCAACAGTTGCTTTTCTTGTTTCAAGAACATCACAAGGTGTAATAACTGTCATACCAGGCAAACAACGCATAATAGAAATTTCTTCTAACGCCTGGTGAGTTGCGCCATCAGGTCCTACAGAAATACCGCCATGAGCTCCGCCAATTTTAACATTTAATTCAGAATAGCATACTGTAGTTCTTATTTGGTCCCAGCATCTACCTGATGCAAAAACACCATAAGTACAAACAAATGGTACTTTCCCAACCAGGGCTAAACCGGCAGCTACTCCAACCATATCCTGTTCTGCAATGCCTATTGAAAAGAATCTATCAGGGTAAGCTTCCTGAAACATTCCGGCATTAGTAGACATTGTTATATCTGCACCTAAAACAACAACATTAGGATTTTTCTTGCCTAACTCAACCAGGCCTTCTCCGTAGCCCAGTCTTGTCGGTTTTGTATCAACTTCAGTTGTCCAAGTCATATATTTATCCTCGCTAAATTATGATAATTCCTGTAATGCTAACTCACATTGCTCTTTATTTGGAGCTTTACCATGCCAGCCAGCCTGGTCTTCCATAAAGGAAACTCCTTTACCTTTAATAGTTTCAGCAATTATAACAACAGGCTTTCCTTTTGTTGAAATGGCTTCATCATAAGCTTTATTTAAGCTATCAAAATCATGACCATCGCATTCTATTGTATGCCAGTTGAAAGAATCAAATTTTTCTTTTAATGGGTCGATATTCATAACATCATGAACTTTACCATCAATTTGTAGATTATTTTTATCTACCATACAGACTAGATTATCCAGCTTATAATGAGCTGCAGTCATGACAGCTTCCCATATTTGACCTTCTTGCAGTTCTCCATCACCACATAAACAATATGTTTTAAATGGCTTTTTATCAATTTTCGCGCCCAGGGCTATTCCAACAGCAACAGATAAACCCTGACCTAAAGAACCTGATGAGACTTCAATACCAGGTAATTTTTTGTTTTTAGCGGGGTGACCTTGCAGCCTTGAAAACATTTGTCTTAATGTCATTAATTCATCAGGTGCAAAGTAACCGGCTCTAGACAAAACTGCATATAACGCAGGACAAACATGACCTTTTGAAAGAACGAATCTGTCCCTTTCTTCCCAATCAGGTTTTAAGGGGTTATGATTCATTTTTCCAAAGTATAATGCGACTAAAATATCAGTAGAAGATAAACTTCCTCCTGGATGACCAGATCCTGCCGCACAAGTCATTTTAACAATGTCTCTACGAACAGTTTTGGCCATTTCCTTCATTTCTTCTAAGCTCAATCTTGGTGTAGGCATTTTTTCTCCTCACTTGAACATTACACTATCTATGACCAAAAAATAATTTTCTTCCTCTAACGTCAAATTAATTTGGCAATAAGAGCTTTGTTTACCAAAACTTAAGTTATACAGGTATTATTTAATAACCTTTTATAATAACCTCTAACTTATAAAAGATTGTTATTCAAACCGAGGCTTTTTGCAAGCATAATTTTCAAAAAAATAGTATGTAATTTTAAAAATTATAGATAAATCAGGTAATACAATAAACAAAAAAGTCTTGTTAGCTTTATATTAATAATTTAAAAGCTTTGATCTCTAAAAAATCTTTATAATTAAATATCTAAACATTTTCATGCCAAACAATGTATACAATTAAGTATTTATACTGTATTAATAAGAGTTATATATCTATAAATGGTAGATTTATACCAGCCCGTCTAAGTTGTTTCTCTAGTACTTTGTTATTTTCATTTACAATTTCAGAAATTGCAGCAAAAACAAAGTTTAATGTTTTAGTATAAACAAATTTAACCTTTTCCTTATCAGAAAAAGAGTCATCGGATAAAGCATCTTCAATTGTTGTAACAAGCTCTTCAGAATTTTCAAGAGCCCAATTTGTTAAAAACTTTTCTGCATCAATACCTAATTTCAATATCATCACCTTCCTACAATAAAAACCAAATAATAAATCTAATATTTTAGTGAATCAACTTCTTTATCAGCCAAATAAGTTAACTTATTCATTTCATTATTTAGCTTTTTTCGTGCTTCTTCAATATTATCATCTGATAAATCTTTATCTACATAGAATGGGGTTCCAAAAAAATATTTTATATCACTAAACCATAAAGGTAAATTATATTTATCCCAGCTATTACTGATTATCAATCTCATATTTGTTGCTGGAATAACAGGAATAATTGGCGCAGACGACATTTGTGCCAGTTTAATAATTCCTGTTTTAACCTCATAAATAGGTCCCCTTGGCCCATCTACTGTAAATGCAATATTACCACCATTATTTAATACTTCTAACATTTGCCTGGCAGCAGACATGCCTCCTCGAGAAGCAGATCCTCTAATTACACTAAAACCTAGTCTTTGCATAACTCTTGTAACGATTTCACCATCATTACTTTTAGATATTAATATATTTAATTTTTCTCTTGGATCTAATCTTAGAAAACAATATTGACGACCATGCCAGGTTGCAAATATTTTAGGGGCATCATTTAAATCTGGTTCATTTATCTTTTCTACCCTAACCGACTGATCAAAAGACCAGAATATTCTATATATATAAGGTGGTAAATATTTAACCTTTAAAGATACAAAATCCATCTACAAAACAACACTTTATAAATATGTTATTACAAAAATATTATATATAAATGTTTTCAAAGAATAAATTAGAGATATTTCAACTAATTAAAAGTTTCTTCGTCTTTTATAAAAAAATCGTGGAATTCAGCTCAGGAATTAATTAATAATGATTATTAAAAACTTTCAAAAGAATGACTTCACCTGAAAGACTATACTTTAGTTTTAAGAAATTAAAACTTCAGAATAATTATATAAATTAAAAATATAAATGAAAATAGTAAATAGGTATTAAAAATAATTAGAAGTAAGATAAATCAAAATTTTAATATGAATAGTATAAATAAAAATAAAAGAATACTTATTATTGACAGTGAACCCTGTGGAATCGATTGGATTTTAGAATCCTGTGGGTTCACTGTTGTTCTTTGTACTGATTCAAACGAGGGATTAAGGAAACTGTTCTCTAAAGAACAGTTTGACCTCATTTTAATAGATTTAATAATGCCTAAAATGACTGGCTTGTATATATTAAGAAAGATTAGAGAAAATAAACAAACTAAAGCTTTACCAGTAATAATTCTTACTTCAGTTAACAATAAAAATAATCATATAATGAGCCTTAATGTTGGGGCCGATGATTATATACTAAAACCTTTTGAAGTCTCTGGCCTTATAGCAAGAATAAATTCACTTTTAAGAAGGGTAGAGTGGGATAAAGAAAGATGTAATGCGCCTGATGATAAGAATAATACGACAATAAGCAATCTAACTGGCAGACAAGCTGAAATTCTAAAACTAATTAGTTGCGGCTTATCAAATAAAGACATAGCCGATAGACTCGTATTGAGTGAAACAACTGTTAAAGCACATTTAAGAACAATATTTAAAAAATTAAAAGTTACAAGCCGAACTGAAGCTGTTTTTGTTGGAATAAAAAAAGGTCTTGTAAAAGAATTAAAAGTTTAAATTTTTATTTATTGGAAATTTTTAAGATATTCATGTAAAACATGTATATTAATTTTTGTAACGCCCAGGCCCTGAAATTTCAAAAATTTTATAAATTTTTAATTTCTTGCTTAAGAAAGCTTTATAAAACTATTTTTTTAGTAGTCAAATATCTATGTTTATAGTAATTTAAGTAAATCTGACCATATCTAACAGATTAGGGGATTTGTAAATTTTTTATACAATTTATCTGTTATTCATCTTATTGATATCAATTTTTTTTTTGAGAGATGTTAAAGCGTATAAGGATTACGAACAAACCTTGAAATGTCATAGGGGGACATTCAAAGGGGAGTTTCCAAATTAATGGGGTTTTAAAATGTCTTTAGGTTTATTAAACAACATTAAGGTTCATGGGCAATTAGAACAAAAAAAGCCCAACAATTTATTAGCATTTAGGGGATCCAATGGTAGTTTACCAGTAGTAGAACACGCTACACCGGCAGAATTAGATCCAGTGAAGTTGCCTGGTGTTCCTAAAGAATTAGCAGTTAAAATAATCGAAGCCGCCAATGATACTGGTGTTTCAGTAGGTGAATATTTGGGTGTTTACCTGAGACACCTGACATCAAAAGTTAAAGGCGTTCTTCCAGAGCCCAGTGTTACTGCTAATGTTGGCAAAACAGCTGTCACTACTTTAATTGATGCCAAACAAATTTTTGACAAAGTCACAGATTACATTAAGAGTGCTGAAAAGAGCATTCAGGTTGAAATGTTTGAATTTCAAAACCTGAAAATTGATTCAGACATCTGGCCCTCTGGCGGCGCTGAAAGTATTCCTGGTTGGGATAAACAGCAACAAATTCTTGATATGCTAATCAAGAAGAAAAAGCAAAATCCTAAGATAAACATTCAGGTTATTCTTGATGTTCACAAATGGTATCAAGATGGTTTTGGCAACTACAAACGCCATTATGCTAACATGAAAATGATTAGACACCTTAAAGAAAATGGCATCGATGTAGTTCCATATCCAAGGCCAAAACAGGGCGGCACAATTTTACAACACGTTAAATTCATGGCCGTAGATGGCAAGAAAGCCATTCTTGGCGGTATGAACTGGGGCAACCATTCATCAGCCAACCATGATGCCTGTATTGCTATAGAAACTTTACCAAAACAAAGTAATTCCGAAGTCGATAACATGATCGACCAGATATTCAACAAAGACTGGAAATTTGCATGGCAAAGACTTGGCCAGACCAAGCTTGTTGCTGGCCCTACCAAACCTGAAGAGCAAGACCAGTATAAAGGTCGTGCTAAAAAGATTAAACCTGAAGACGTTGAATATATGAAAATTGTTGGTGAATTATTCGATAAACCAGAATATAGAAATAGATATAAAGAAGGTAATCTTAATATAGTTGAAGTTAAGCCACTTGATAAACCTGCTATTCAAGTATTAACTAACTCTCCTAGAGAGTACAAGTTAATTGGAGATCAGGGTTCTGAAAGCATTGGCAATTATATTAAACAAAAACTTGATACTTGTGATAGTTTAACAGCTGAATTATTCGTTCTTTCACATAAAGAAATCGTTAATAAAATTATCGCAAGACATAAAGAAGCACAGAAAAAAGGCGGTAGACCATTCAAGGCAGAAATCTTAATTTCTCCAGGAATTTTAGATGACTTCCCATATTGCAGATATGCTGCTTATTCTTTACAAAAAGCTGGTGTACCGATTAGAATGTTTAACGTTAATAAAGATCTTACACAACGTTTACACACTAAATGGGCTGTTTTCGAAGAAAAAGGCAAACAAGACTTACTCATTGGTTCAGCAAACTGGTCTGCTGTGGGTCTTGAAAATAACGTTGCTACTGGCAAAAGAGAAGATTATCCAATTACTAATAAATTAATTGACAAAAGAATTTCTGAATACCAGGAAAGAGTAAGCGAACTGGAAAAAGAATTAAAACTTCAACCTGTCTATAATGAAAAAGGTATAGCTGATATTGAAAAGGTTAAAGAAAGAAATAAAGCTATTAAAGCCGACCTTTCTAGTATAGACAGTGAAGACTTCGATAAAGTTGAAACAGTAAAACTTAATAAATTAGATTCCTTCTTAACTCTCCTGGGTTATTATGATTTAATTCTTAATCAGGAAGAAAGAAGAGAAAAATTTAAACGTGGTAACCACGAATGTGCAGTAGTTGTACCAAATAATAAGATTTCTGGCACATTCATTAAGCAATTCGCTAAAGACTGGAAGCATAGCGAACCTATCGTTCCTGAAGGCTATGGCGAATTCGACGAAACATATCTGGAT
Source organism: Cyanobacteriota bacterium (assembly GCA_040752795.1). Taxonomy (GTDB): domain Bacteria; phylum Cyanobacteriota; class Vampirovibrionia; order JBFMGH01; family JBFMGH01; genus JBFMGH01. The sequence goes on along the minus strand of JBFMGH010000278.1, from coordinate 2,584 downwards.
GATTTCTACACTGAAGGCGTAGACAAAGAAGCTTCATTGCCTGACAAAATGGCTGCACTTGAGGCCTACAAAGAAGCCAAGGCCGAAATTTCATTCAAAGGAGATCATAACAGATTCAATAGGGTTGTTTAGTTAGTAAAGTTAACCACGGAGAGAGACAAGTGTTAATAACAAATACAAATATTCCAAAAATAAAATTAGACCATAACAAAATCTCTAATCCTCAATTATCCTTTAAGGGGGTAAATTCTGAAGCTAATACTGATTTCGCTAAAGTATCAGCAGAAAATCTTCAAGCTTATACACTAAGTTTTCTTGGTACAAAGAAAAAAGGTGTAAACATTATCCCTGATACTTACCACGTAAACGGAAATGTTAATGACGTTGTCAGAAGAATTGACAAACAATATCAGGGTAAAGGCCTTGTAAACAAACTTGGTGTTGTTGACTGGGAAAAAGTAGGCTGGGAACACTTACAAAAAGAGCCTCTTGATGTGTTAAAAGCTTCTGATGATGAGATAGTGACTTTTTACCATGCCCTGGGTTTGGCAGAAACAAAGGATATACCCTGGGTAAGAAAATATAATGAAACTAACGTTCCTGAACCACTGGCAACATATCATACTATTTCTGGCTCAACAGCTCAAAGAGCCCACTATGAAAATAAATCTCTTTTAGATGATATAGCTGCAGGCAAAATGAAAGATAAATATGGTGTTCCAGCTTTCCTGGATAAACCGCTTATTAATTCTAAAACCGGTAAGTTTAACTTAGATTTCACAGTATTCGATACAGAAACAACCGGAAACCGTACTGATCCTAAAAAAGGCCCTGTTGATAAAATCATCCAGATTGGAGCTGTTAAAGTAACTTCAGATGGTGAAGTAAACACTAAGACTGCTATTAGCCAATTTGTCAATCCTGAAATGCCTATTCATCCAAGAGCAATTGAAGTTCACCATATTACTGATGAAATGGTTAAAGACAAACCAACTATTGAACAAGTATTAAAAGATTTTTGTAATAATTATGTAGGCAACGATATGCTTGTTGCATATAATGCTAAATTTGATATCCCAATGTTAAACAGAGCTATTGACAGCTATAACGTACAGAGTGCTGTTGACATAACTGATAAGCCTCTGGCCCTTTGCATGGATCCATTCATTCTTCTTCAAAGAATACACCCATTCATAGGATCTCAGAAAAAATTAGGTCATCTATATAAATTCTTGTTTGGCAAAAATATGGAAGGTGCCCACGATGCTCTTGATGACGTAAAAGGCACTGTTGACGTTCTTAAATATTGCTGTTATTACTTACAAAAACATTGTGATAGACCATTAACAGTTAAAGACGTCCTCACTTTCCAATTCGGCGGAAAAGTCGAAGGACTGAAAATAAAACTTAATGACCGTGGTTATGATGGAAGCAAGAGCTTCAGACAATCATACAGAAAAGATCCAACTCTTGTTAAGAACTTCCCTGATGGCTGGAAAATTACTGAACCAACCAAGAGAAACCCTAATGCCAAGCCTGTTCTTTCAGAATTAGAACCACTTATTGGTAAAGATAACGTAGATAGATTACAAGAACTTAGAAACAAAGAATATCGCAATAAGAGCGCTTTACTTGATAATTTAAATTACATAGGCCTTGAACCATACGGCAAATTAACTATCGATGAAGTTAAAAATCAAATATTAATTAAATCTGTTAATATGGTTAATAACCGTCCTGTTAAACTCTGGAGAAAAAATATCAGAACAGACCAACTATATTACGGAAATGATTTACCTGATCTAAATATATCCAGACAGGTTATGAAAGAAAGACAGGTTCAAGATTCTAAAAAGTCCAGTGGCACAGGTAGAACCATTGAAGAAGTTTTAAAAGATATTAATTCATAGTATCTTAATGTTCGATAATTCTAAACATATAAGGGCCCTGCATTTTGCAGGGTCTTATATATTTTATTGCTTGAGACTTTCATTATCTTCAAGAGGTTGAACCACCAAATTTGCAAAACCCTTAACAATTATTTTCATCCTGTCCATATCTATATACGGCAATCTAATAACATCTTCGAGGGTTCTTATAGGCCGTCTTCGCATTATTTTCAACGCAAGATCTTCATTTATTTCAGGTAGAGCCATTAACTGTTCTAAAGAGGCTTGATTTAAGTCTAATTTTTGTAATTTGACTACCTTCCCACGCGGAAAATATATATCTGGAGAGATATATCTTCTTATAACATTAGAATTATTACCCTGCTGCTGTGCATAAGTTGTTAGCAAAGGTAACAAGAACAATAAAATAAACGGAACAATTATTCTGTTTCTGCTCATGTTAAAAATTTTAATCGATTAATTAAATAAATCCACCATTCAATTAAAGTAATAAAAATAGCTAAAAAAATAGATTAAATATCTAATTATTTTCTTATCTTTCAGGTAAAATAATTTATTAAACCAATTTACATATAAATACAATGTTTATATTAGAGGAGAATAATTATGAGTATATCAGAGGGTAAAGCTAAAAACCGAGGAATGATTTTCCATTTAGCTCATTTGCCAGCAAC
>JBFMGH010000277.1:0-3530 GCA_040752795.1 Cyanobacteriota bacterium | reverse complement strand
TTCATTAGCAATATCAATATCAAAACCTACTAACTTATTATTTTTTTCATCATAATAACTATATGGTGGCATTTGTCCTGAAACCCCTATCCGTAGAACTTTAGGGTTAGAACCTTTTACACAGGCAGAAATGAAAATAAGCAGGATAATTATAGTTAATGTTGATAATAACTTAATATAAGTTTTATGCATATTTTTCAACCATCTCTCTGATTAGTTTTGACGATTTAACAAGATTAGGACAGCAAATATTTATAAATTCATCATTGTTAATACCGGGGTTACTTGTGTAATATTCATATGCTTTAGAACCATTATAATCTGTAATAGCGAGTCTTGTATTTAACTCGTCAGGTTCCTGCCCGAAGCAATTACTTGGCAAGCTAGCTACATTATATTCTTCCAGCAATATTTTTGAAATCTCAGTTGCACTGTTCAATTTGGTAATATTATATTTTGGATATAGATAAAAGGCTCCCATTGGAGGTGCACATTCAATATATTCTGATTTGATTAGTTCTTTATGAAAGTAATCTAATGCAATATTATGAATTTTTGTGCAATTATTAATAAATTCAATCATTTCATCTTCTAAAGAATAAGCAGGAATGGCAGCTTGTTGAATTGGAGCACTTACGCATGAAAAAGTTTCACTTATTAGTGTATTAAAAGCTTTCTTGAATTCAGGCTGGCCTTCTGGAACCAGGCAAACACCTATCCTATAACCACCAAGTGATCTGTCTTTTGATATTCCCCCTGTAACAAATGTTCCCTCAGGGTAATACCTTGCAAAACTACTATGATTATATCCTTCAAAAATTATATTGCCATATATTTCATCAGAAATAATATAAATACCTTTATTTCTAGCATATTCTGCAATTTCTTTAACAAGATCTTCAGGATATGAATTGCCACATGGATTACCGGGTGTATTTATTAACATTAAAGTTGGGTTTAATCCGAATTTTAAAGCAGCTCTATATGATTTATCAAGTTCTTCTACTGTCATACAATACGAATTTTTAATTGAAGTATCTACTTTAATAACTTTTTTACCTGATATTTTTGCCTGTGGTATATAACTTACCCATGAAGGGACAGGGAGAATTAGGTCTCCTTCAATTAAATGCATTAAATCAAAAATCAGTTCTTTACTACCAGGACCTATAAAAATATCTTCAGGTGAATAGTTTAGTTTAAACCATTGAGAATAAAATTTTGAAACAGATTCTCTTAACTCTTTTATACCCTGTGTTGGTTGATATGCTTTTATGCTTTCACCACTTCTTAATCCCTTTTTAACGCATTCTGGAACAGGAAAAGGAGATTCTCCAAAACCTAAATGATATATTGTTTTACCTTCAGAGCGAAGGTGCTTAATATTCTGGTTTATAGCAAGAGTCGCAGATTCTTCAATTTGATTAAAAACTTCTGATATTTTAATTTTCATAGTAGTTTTCATTTAAAATGCTCCTTAACCTCTTACAGATTTAATGTAAAGTATCACAATAATAATCATAGTAACATTATTTAAGTAAAGTATATTATAGTCTGTCTGGTGTGCCCATAATACACCCTATTTATTTCCTGTAACCAACAATTACTTAAAAAGATCAGTATATACGACTTAATAAACTATTATTATATGATCTTAAAGATACAATTACAATAAACATTCATGTATTAATTGTTAAAATTCAATTTAAATAATTTATATTGATACTATTTTTTTATTGCAATATCCTTATTTAACTTTAGAAATGGATCTTCAAGATATACGTTTTGATAACAAACCTCAGCAGTAGCCTTACATCCACCCTGGCATTCTTTGACAATTTTGCAATCAGTGCAAAATTCAGGATGTGCATTCATAAACTCTTTTGCTTTCTTATTTCGTGCAATTTTATGAAATGATTTTTCAAATAAGTTTCCTAAGATTAAGTGTGAATGATTACACATTCTTAGATTACCAATAGGATCAACAGTATAATAAGCTCTTTCTGTTCCAGCTGCACAATATCCAAAACCAAGATTTGGATAATCTTCCGTTTTAATAATACATGGAGGCATTGCTATAGAGCATGCTATTGAAATTTTATAGTCTTCAACAGCTTTATTGGCAATATCTAATGCTATGTGTAGTTCTTCAGGAGAAGGTAATAGTTCTTCAATATGATTGGCTCCCTCGCCACCAGGGTTGAATCTGTTAAACATAATACCATCTGCACCAAGTGCCAGAGCCATTTCTATGGTTTCTTTCCATGTGTGAATGTTTTTTTTCGTTGCAACGAAAACCGTAACAACCCTGCCCGCATTAGATTTAATGTATGCTATTGACTCTGTTACCCTGTCAAAACTGTTTCCTCTTACTAATGAATTATGAATATCTCGTTCGCTGCTTAAAAGAGGAAGCTCGAATATTTTAATACCGCAATCTATAGATTCTTTTATCATATCTTCATTTAAGACTGATCCATTAGAAATAACGTTTATACTGAATACTTTATCTTTAACATGCCTGTAAAGATCAAAAATATCTTTCCTGAGATATGGTTCTCCACCTGTAAAGGTTAAATTGGTACAACCTGTTTCTTTTATTATTTTATCTAAAAGCTGTTTAGATTTATCTGTATCAAGTTCTCCTTCTGGATAAGCTTCCTTGTTTTTGCACACATTATAACAGTACATACAATTAAGATTACATTTTAACGTAACTTCATAAATCATTGAATGTTGTTGAATCTTCTTAAATGGTTTTTTAATTAAATCTAATATCATTTGTTTAACTCAACTATATAATCTATAAAACTCTTATTTAATTGACTCTGATTATTTGAATAACTTGATTTTATTTTTATAACCTCTTCAAAGGAATTATAAATAGCTTCTTTTGTTAGCTCATATGTTTTAGAATTAATTTTCTCTTCCTTAAACATTTTATCCAGAAGAATATACTGATTTTCAAGTTCATTCAGGGCTTTTCTTTCTTCTGCAATTCCTCCCATCATATAGCAGGTTACAATGCCATGTTCCTGTTGAATGTGGTTAAATCTATCTAAAATAGCATTTTTAATAAAGATAAGTGCTTCTTCATTAACTAATTCAAGCTTATCTATGTTTTCAATAATATTATTAATTTTTGAATCAAAAGAACCTGAATTATTACTAAGTCTGGCAAACATTTCCATTTTGTTTGTAAAGTTCATTTCTAATGAAATAGAGCTTAATTCTTTCCAGTAGCGTTTTAAATTTTTCCAGTGGTTGCAATTTGTAAGTTCTTTAAATGCAAGCATTTTATCATTAGTCATTATTAGTCCTTTAAATATTACTTATTTAACAGAATTATTAATTCTGCCAGGTTATTATTATAATCTATTTCAGTTTTTGAAAAATAATTAAAATTATACCAGTCCATGTAAATAATTAATAATTACCACAAGCATTAATGATCATCTCACCTTGTTTTAAGAGTATTTTCAACCCATCATAAACAGCATCTTTAAGATCACTAAGGGTTTTAAAGAAAG
>JBFMGH010000276.1:0-4111 GCA_040752795.1 Cyanobacteriota bacterium | reverse complement strand
CAAGAGTAAATATAAATGGTTTCCAGGGATCTATATCTTCTATGTTAAGGTCACATATAGCTTTTACAGGTACTTTTTCAGCTTTATTGTTTAATGAAGTAGCCTGTTTGAAATATAGATATTGTTTTAGTGCTCTTACATATTTTTTAGCATGCTCTCTTAATTCAAATAGCCATCCATAATAACCACAACCAGGTGGTATAATAGCCCAGGCTTCGTTTGGTGCATCCATACAAACTTTAGGCCTTCGTTCATAGATGCTGCAAAGGTTATTTTCTGTGATATATTTACAATGATAAAGTGTTAAATTATCATATCTGTAGCCTACTAACTTTTGAAGTTGTTCAACATGTTCGGCTACAACATTTTTTGCGTCATCAACACTTTCATAGGGTTCAAAAATTGATAAAAAGTCAACTGCCTCAGATATTCCTTTAGCTGACATTTCTTTTATACGTTCATAAGAATTTCTATTAATAGCTGCTTTACAACATTTGCCACAGTTATTACATAAATGAGACGGCGGCGGAGGAATTGGTAAAGTATACATATCTGCATAAGAGGATGTTTCAGATTCTTTTTTTGCTTCTTCTATTGCAAATTCCTTTTCCTTGTTAAGTTTATCCTGTAATTCATTAAGTTCATTAATTATTTTAAGAATTTCTTGCCAGTTTTTTTCACCTGTTTCTTTAAAAGCACAATTTGGATGATAAATAGTAGTTGCCTGAGGTGTTGGATAAATTTTACAAAGTTTGGGCCTGTTATCATAATTATCACAAAGGTTTGTGTTGTTATTAATAAACTTGCATTTAAAAAAAGTTACTTTATCTTTATCTTTGCCCCACATTGATTCAAGAGTTTTAACAAAACATGGAGCAATATTTCTTGCTTCCTCTGTATTAATAACAGTATGTAGATTAAGAAATTCTTGCGCTAATTGAGCATTATAAGTATTAGTATTATCTTTAGCAATTTTTTCAATAGCTTTTAGTGGTAAACCACCTTTAAATATATTAACCTTACAGCATAAACCACATTTAGAACATAAATGCATTGGTAAATTGAGCAATTCTTGTATTTTTGAAGCTTGATCCATATGGTGAACCTGAAAAATTTAATTCATATGTTAGCAAATATAACTAATTGAAAATATTATACAAAAAAATGGTTTTAATTGAGACCTTTGCACAACTTGTTTTTTCATAAAATATCAGAGATTATTAATTCAATCAGTAGAAGCTTAAAAAATCAGTTAAACTTACATTTAAGGGGTTCTCTTTATCTGTTTTTTGGCTTTTAATAAATAAATTGTTTAATTGATAGGTTGCTGTGAAAATTCAAGAAAAATGCAGGTAAAAACACCCTGCTCTTATAATCTGGAATCTATAAATTACTTTCAAGGATCACAGTATATCTTCTCAAACAAATAATGCCTGCAATTAATGCAGACATTATGTTGTTATAGCTTATATTTTATAGATCTAGCATTTTACGTTTGCTGTTTCAAGAACCTTATTAGTAATTAATTTACCCATTTCTTTAGTTCCAACAACCTTAACATCTTTATTAATAGCAATATCTTTAGTTCTGTAGCCTTCTTTTAATACAGATTTTACAGCATTGTCAATAAGAGTATATTCATTGTGTAAATTAAAACTATATTTAAGCATCATAGCAGCGGATAATATAGCAGCAATAGGATTAACAGTATCTTGTCCAACTAAATCAGGTGCACTACCATGAACAGGTTCATACATTGCAGGGCCTTCACCACCAAGACATGCTGATGGTAGCATACCAATTGAGCCTGTTAAAATAGCAGCTTCATCAGATAATATATCTCCAAACATATTACCAGTTACAATAGTGTCAAACCTTTGAGGATCTAAAACTAATTGCATAGCAGCATTGTCAACGTATAAATGAGAAAGTTCAACTTCTGGATAATCTTTTGAAACATCTATTACGACGTCTCTCCAGAGTTGTGATACTGCTAAAACATTTGCCTTATCTACAGAACATAATTTGTTATTTCTTCCTTTAGCAATTTCAAATGCAATTTTAGCAATTCTACGGATTTCTTTGGCTGTATAAACCATTGTATTAAAAGCTCTTAATCCGTCAGGGTCTTCAACTCTTCCTTTAGGGTCACCAAAATATATGCCACCAACTAATTCTCTAACAATCATGATATCTACATTTTTAATACGTTCTGGTTTAAGCGGAGAATTGTCAATTAATTCTTCGTATACTTTAGTGGGCCTGAGGTTTGTGAAATTACCTAATACTTGTCTTAGTTTAAGAAGGGCTACTTCAGGTCTTATAGCTGGATCTAGAGTATCATAAGTAAAGTCACCAATGGCACCTAAAAACACTGCATCAACTTTAGTTACTTTTTCAAGAGTTTCTTGTGTTATAGGCAGGCCATATTCTTCAATAGATGCACCACCAACAAGTAGTTTCTCATAGACAAATTTAATATTACTGATTTTTTCTATGGCATTTAATACATTAACTGCTTCATTAACTACATCAGGTCCTATGCCATCACCTGGCAATAAAGCTATTTTAAATTCTTTAGTCATATTATAATCCTCTTAACTCAATTAAACGCTGACTTTTTGTTTTGTATACTCTATTAAACCACCAGATATGATAATTTTTCTTAGATCTTCAGGGTATGGTTTGGCCTTAAATGATTTATTTTTTGACATATTGGTAATATCGCCAGTTTCTAAATTGACTTCAATTATATCACCTTTTTCTGTTATATCACATAATTCAGGGCATTCAAGAATAGGCAGACCAATATTAATAGCATTTCTAAAGAAGATACGAGCAAAAGTTTTTGCAATGATAACCGAAATACCGCTTGCTTTAATAGAAATAGGAGCATGTTCTCTAGAACTTCCGCATCCAAAGTTTTCTTCAGCAACAATTATATCACCCTGCTTAACCTCTTTGGCAAAAGTTTTGTCAATATCTTCCATACAGTGCAGGGCTAGCTCATTAGGGTCGGAAGTATTTAAATATCTTGCAGGTATAATTACATCTGTATCAACATTGTCGTGGTATTTCCATACTTTGCCTTGAAATTTGTCGTCCAACTTTATTCCTTTCATCGTAAATATTACATTTTAGTTGTTTAAATTATACTTTTACCATGAAAGTGGTTTACTGAAAAGTTTTTGGATACCTAAAAATAAACAAAACTTTAATATATTTTAGATTTTAAGTTGTTGTAGTATTTAATCTTGTGAAAAAAAGCTCTTTTGTATTTGAATTTTTAAAAGTTTTTTTATTTAAAAAGTCTTTATACACGTATCAAGCATTTTAACCCTTTACTGGTTGAGTTGCTAATACCAGATATTTTATAAAAATGAATCAGGCTGTATTCTTTTAATGATTATCACAGGTTTGATTGTGAAATATTTAAACCTGTATTGAAACAGGTATATTAAATTTAAGGTAATTTTAATCTATAGAAGTTGTTTTGTTGCATAAATAATACTTTTCTATATTTAATTAATAATTTATAACTATATTAACTCAATTTATAATTCTTATAAAAGCTTATAATTTACTCTTTAAGAATAAATTGAACGAAATCAAACAGTGTAAAATTAAATTGATATGAAAAAATCTTTAAGATTAGTCATTTATGTTGTATAATATACACTTAATAACCAGAAAACAGAAATAATAATAAGGTTTAAATATTGAGTCAGACAATTTAGCATTAAAAATAATGTATATTATTTTGTTCAAATTATAATTGGAGGCAATTGTATGATTAGTGATATTGGAAAAACTGCTGGTGAAATTTATCGTTATCTTGATAATGAAGGTGAAGTTACATTATCAACATTAAAGAAAAATCTTAATCTAAAAGGTGATTTGGTTCCACTGTCATTAGGTTGGCTGGCAAGAGAAGGTAAATTAGAGATTACAAAAAAAGGAAGCTCTACAAAAATTTCTTTATTGAATAACTAATACTTATTATACTTACTCCTTGAAAGTAATCTATAGATTCCAGATTGTAGAGGCAGGGTGTTTTTTTGTGGACAACCCGCGCAAAAAAACAAAAAAAAAAAAAAAAAAAAAAAAAAAT
>JBFMGH010000275.1:0-2817 GCA_040752795.1 Cyanobacteriota bacterium | reverse complement strand
CACCGGTAAAGATTTTCCTTTTAATGTAGGTATATATATGGTTGACCAATACATATTCGCTATGGAAAAAGTACGATTTGTTGGTGAACCTGTTGCTGCTGTAGCTGCAGAAAATGAACAAATTGCTGAAGAAGCTTTAAAACTTATTAAAGTTGATTATGAAGACCTACCACCTGTCTATGACGTAGATTCTGCTCTTCAAAAAAATGCTCCACTTGTACATGAAAATCTTGGTAGCTATAAAGTTGTTAAGGCAATCAATCCTAATCCTAATTCTAATATACCAAATCACTTTAAAATCAGAAAAGGCAATCCGGAATCAGGATTTAAACAAGCAGCAAAAGTTTTCGAAAACATTTTTGAAGTACCACAAGTTCAACATGTGCCACTAGAAACCCATGGCGCTATTGCCAGGGTTGATCAAGCTGGTAATATAACCTGTCATACTTCTGCTCAATCACCATTTGCAGTCAGAGATTTACTTGCTCATTGTTTTAATGTTCCACATGGCAAAATAAGAGTAATCTCACCAATGGTTGGTGGTGGTTTTGGCTGTAAAGCCGGAGTAAACATGGAGCCTTATGTTATATGTCTCGCCTATATGACGCATGGAAGACCAGTAAAAATTATTTATACCCGTGAAGAAGAATTTAACTGCATGGTAGTACGTCAGGGGCTAAAAGCTCGAATAAAAACTGGCGTAGACTCAAATGGTCTGCTTACTGCTATGGAAGTTGAATTCTTATGGAACTGCGGTGCTTTTGCAGGATACGGTGTAAATATAGTAAGAGCTGCAGGATACACCATGATAGGAGCTTACGAATGCCCTAGCATCAAAGGGGATTCTATTGGCGTATATACCAATTGCCCTGTAGGAAGTGCCTATAGAGGATTTGGGATGCAAGAGACTCACTGGGCTCTTGAACAACAAATGGATATTGTTGCACATGAGATTGGCTTGGATCCACTGGAATTTCGTATGAAAAATGCTTTGAAAGCAGGTAAAGTAAATGCAACTGGTCAACTTCTTGATAATAGCACAGGTAATTTACAGGAATGCTTACAAAGAGTAGCTCAAGAAATTGGCTATCATGAAGATAATAATGATCCTAATATTGGTATTGGAATAGCTTCTGCTATCAAAGCCCCTGCCATGCCTAATAATGCTGCCTCATCTTCTTATTGCAAACTAAAAGAAGATGGTACAATGGATCTTATCGTGAGCGGCATGGAAATTGGCCAGGGATATATGACTGCAATGGCCCAAATAGCCGGAGAGGAATTTGGCCTAAGCCCTGACAAAATAGATGTTAAAGGGGTTCCTGATACTGATTATTCACCATATGAATGGCAAACAGTAGCTTCAAGATTAACCTATTCTTCTGGAAATGCTGCTAGAAATGCAGCTAAAGATGCAAAAAAACAGGTTCTTGAAATGGCAGCAATTGTTTTTGAAACTTCTGTTGACAATCTTGATATAGTTGAAGGCCTTGTCAAAAGAAAAGATAACCAGGGACTAGCGATACCAATAGCAAGATTTGCAATAGGTTATCAATTTGATGATGGCCATACAATAGGAGGGCCTGTTATTGGAAGAGGTGTCTTTATTCCTGAAGGCATTATTAATATAGATCCTGAAACAGGGCATTCTCCTAAACCAGTAGCTAACTGGACACTTGGAGCACAGGGAGTAAAAATTAAAATCGATCCTGATACTGGAAAAATAAATATACTAAAAGTAGCTGCTTGTTATGATGTTGGCAAAGTAATTAACCCCGGAACCATAGATGGCCAAGCCTATGGAGGTATTGTCCAGGGAGTTGGAACTGGGCTGTTCGAAGAGCTGATTATCTGCAAGAAAACTGGCAATGCGCTAAATAACTCATTTGTAGATTATAAAATACCCACATCAAAGGATATACCTGATGAATTCAGTTTACAATATCTTGAAACAGAGCAAAAAGATGGCCCATTTGGTGTCAGAGGAATAGGAGAACATACTATGATCCCTACACCTGCTGCAATATCAAATGCTATCTATAATGCTAAAGGAGTTAGAATTAAACAAATGCCACTTAAAGATGAGCGTGTTTTCTTTGCATTAAAACACCCTGACAAATATAAACCTCTTGATCCAATAAGAACACCTGCAGAGATAAGTGGTTAATATATCGATTGAATTAAAATGAATAAACTATACATTTCTGAAACCAGTCAATGGCTAAAGAATATAATTTTATCCAATAATAAACAAATTAACGGCAAAGTATTAGCTGTTTTTGATCATTCAATAGCAATAAAAATAAATGGTCCTGGCTTAATACATATTTCTAATAACGGAGATAACTTATCTCCTTTTTCTATTGCAACTACTAATATTATTCTTTCTAATATTTATGAAAATCAGCCCGTTATACTAAATAAAAACCTGCTATTGTTTAATAATTACCTTCTTGAGTGTAGTAGTTTTACACCAAGCTTCAATCAATCTGCAATTGATTATACTGATATCTCAGATATTATAATAGAAAACACTGTTAATATGTCTGATATATTCGAAAATAAATTTAATTATCACCGAAATGGTATATTAAATAGTTTGAAAAATAATGATTTATTGTTATTTGAACAAGAAATTTTATCTCTAATTGGCTCAGGAGAAGGATTAACTCCAGCAGGCGATGATTATATTGTAGGTATTTTATTCGGACTTTATTATCAAAAAAGAAACAATATTATTAATGTTTTACATAATAATTTACCTGTATATATTGAACACAAAACAAATCTGATTAGCAAAACTTTTATTAACCACGC
>JBFMGH010000274.1:0-2912 GCA_040752795.1 Cyanobacteriota bacterium | reverse complement strand
GTCTTTGTTCTGATATTTGGGTTTTCCTGAAACTTAATAAAATAAAAGCCTCTTTAATAAGAGGCTGTAATTATGCTATCCCTATCCCTTTATTTTAGTTGTTTATATAAATCTAGCTTGCTTTTGTCTGGAACATATTAATCATGTTACCCATAAAGCGAACTTTTTTCTTGTCTTTTCCGGCTGTTTCTTCTTTTTCGGCGTCAGGAACCTGTTCAGCTCTTATTTCAGTTACTACATTTTTAATCAGGTCTTTGCAAGGTACGCCATTAGGATCTGAAACAACTTTTATCTCTTTACACATTGATTTTTTCTGCATTGGTGGAATTTTGTTATTACGCATTACTTCGTAATTGCTTTTCAGAACTTCAAGCACTTTAGCATAACTGGTTTCTATTTTACCTTCTATTTCCACTCCGAGTGGTGTATTGAGGTCAACTCCAGGAAGGTCTACACGCCCGCCAGCTGCGCCACCGTGGCCGCCGCCACCAAATAATGATGCTAATAATTCAGCGTGAATGCTACCTTCTACAGATCTCAGAGATAAACGTAAGCCATTTTGATTTGCAGTTTGCAATTTCTCATCTAATTCGCCGGCTTTTTTATCCTGACAGATTAATATAGCTATTCTATCTGTATCATATGGGCCAGTGTAATTTTCGGTTGCTTTTTCTCTCAGGGTGGGTTCACCTTCAGTTGGTTTATCTTCAGGTTTACCGTGGTCTCCACTGAGTGCAGGGTCAGAACGTAACACGCCCATTGCTTCACTATATTTATAAGCATTTTGTATGTCTAATAATGTTGTATCTGGTTCAACTTCCATCTGGGCCTGCCATACCTGATTCATTTGGTCATAATCAACCTGTATAATGCCAAGGCTCAGATCTTCAGTAACCTCTTTGCCTTCAATACAATATTTTAACATTATGTCACGTGCGGATTCATCTAATTCTGTGGTTTTTTGGTCAGAAATATCCCAGGTGATTTCTTCACGTAACCACTTCTTGTCTATGGCTCCATCTGTTACGTCCATTAGCCATTTGCCTATGCCTTCTGGCAGGAAGTTTGGTCTTTGCTGTACTGGCACTGGTTCACCAGTTTCAGGGTTTTTAATGTGCTCAGGTAACAGATTAGCTGTTCTTGTATATGATCCGGTATCTGTTGAAGCTCCGGTAATTAAGCTTGCTACATAAGCTTTAAGGTGATCCATTTGTCCTGGTTTATTAAATACATCAGCAGCTTTTTTCTCACCATTTGCAATACTTGCCAGATCTGGCAATAATTTATTTCCGATAATTGCTACTAATTGTGTTGCTGCTGGTACAGCGTCTGCAATCCAGGCCAGCTTGTTGTCATGAATATTCTGTATATTAAGCCCTGTATCACTGGCTGCTGATTGCCACTCTTCGAGTCTGTGTGGGTGGTGATCTATGTAGATCACTTTTTTAGCAGAATCAAAGTATTGCTTAAATTTATCTGTAAAGCGCTTGGGTGTTGGAATATCCATTGTTATTACTAGATCATACTCTGCTTTTGGATCAAGAAGTTTTGATTTGTCTTTCATAACTTCAAGTTCACGCTCGAGCATAACTATTTGATCTTTTACACGTTCGGTTTGTTCCTGACCTTTTAAGTCTTTTACTTGTGATTCTAATGCCTGAATACGTTCAGGGTTAAATGGTCTCTTCATTTCTCCATCAATACCTGGCATTTTGTGACGGAATAAACCGGGTATTTTATCATCAACAGCGCAATCAACTTTCTTTGACGGATCCATTAAGGCCAGAGCATTTTTCATGCCAAGAACACAACCTATTGTATCTCCATCTGGCTTACAGTGTCCTAATAAGAGAATTCTCTTATTAGCCGGGTCTTTCAATTCTTTTACTATATTACCTATTACGGTTTCCATTTCCTGTTTTGCTTCAGCGCCATTTACTTTATTTTCATAGTCAAGTATTTTTTTAAGCACTTCTTCCGGGGAAGTTTTTTCCTGGTATAGTAATACTTTATCAGCACATTCAGGGTTATTTAAAACTGTATCAAAGGCATCCCTGACATGTTTATCTACTTCAGGGTTGTCACCTGTATATTTTAAATTCGCTCTTAAGCCGATTGTTTCTGCGCCTTTCGTTGTACCGGCTACCATATTTGATAATTCAAACTGGAAATCTGGTCTTGGTTTTGAGTTTCTGTCGTCATCTGGATTAGCAAATAAAACTGGTAGTATTACTTCTGCTACTTCATCATGAACACGACCTATAGTACCTATGCCGGGGGCGGATAATATAATTTGAGGACCCTGTTTTGGGTGAATTTTTAATTGATAATTCAGAACCTGGCCATCTTTCCATCTTGGTAATTTGTCATCTCTGACGATTTTTTTAGGTGAGTTATCAGCTTCCTGCTGTTTGCCTCTTCCTTTTCTTTTTGATTGTGGTTTTGCTGGTTTTCCAGATTCAGCGTCAACAACTCTCTCTCCGGCTAGTGTATTGACGTTATAATCCTGGGCCGGAAATTTGCCATTTTCTATATATTGGTGGGCCATTACGCCCCTTACTTTCATTTGAATAGCTGGTTTTTGATTATCAAGAGGGTCTTTTAGGCCTGTAAATGTAACAACATTCATTGCCTTGCCTTTTCGGCCAAAAGCTATAACGTTATTTTTTGGTTTTGAAATTGCTAAAGTATCAGATGATAATCGTCCTGCAAATGCATATGGCTGATAATTCTGAACGGGCTGCTTTTTAATAACCTGATTTGTACTAAATAAGCGATTTACTTGTGTTGTGTCTAACATTAATAGCCCCTCTTTGTCTCTCAAATTACGTAATAATAATTGTTTGCTTTAAATTAGTTTTAAAAAAAGTAATTCCTAATGTTATGATCCCGCATCACTTTTAATAAGCATT
>JBFMGH010000273.1:0-2647 GCA_040752795.1 Cyanobacteriota bacterium | reverse complement strand
CAATTTAAACCACCAAAAATTTTGGGGGGGTTTTTTTTTTCCTCCCACCAAAACAAAAAACACACCCTGCAACCTTCTCGCTGAATCCTGATTTGTGAATAATTCGGGTTAAACAACAAAACAAAAATCCTGATAAATTTTTTTTAAATGCTATTACAATAACTTAATTAGTTGCCTTTACCTTTACCGTTATTCTGGTTAGCTATAAATTCTTGATCAAGCAGATCAAAAGTTTCATCACCTGCATTTTCATCAATAATAAGATCAAAACTATTAAAACTCTGACTAAATTGTTCATAAGCCTGTGAAGCCGCATTAAAATCTGCACTAAAAGCATTAACAATTTTTTCAATCAGGTCTACTGAGTCTTTAATAGCACTAATTTTATCAGCAACAGGAACTATAAATTCCCTTACTTCAACATCAATTTTATCAGAATCTTTTATTTTCTGAAGCACATCATCAAAACTGACACCAACAGAATCTTTTAAATTATTAAAATAAGATTTTGTTTGATCTAAATATTCAGTAGATATTTCTTTATAAGCTTCCATGGCAGGTTCATAAGCAGCATATGCAGCCTGCATTTCATTATATTTTTTATCCATTAATTCTCTATTTTCATCAGTAGGCTTTTCTTCATAGGCTTTTTTTGCTGCGTCAAAAGCTGATTGAGCTTTCCAGAAAAATTTTGTTCTGTCTTCAAAAGCCAGAAAGCTTGTATCAATTTGTTTTTTAACTTCAACAAGTTGTGATTCTATTTCACCCATTTTATAACCATATGTTGACATTTGCTCTAATAGCAATTTAGTTTCATCATCAGAAGCATGAGTAGAAGCCATATCAATTAAAGTAGTATACATTAGTGTTGATGCACCACCTGCATAAGCTACATTTTCTATACCAACAGCTCCAGAAGTTTCTACACCAAGTGGAGTAGTTTTAAAATCAAATTTTCCCTGCTCAAGATAGTTTTGAATTTCGTTTTTGTATTTATCATGAAAAGTTAAAGGTATACGTACTGATTGTCCGTTGGAATTGCTAATAAACATTTTTCCATCTGTACCAAGAAAGACTCCATTTGAAGTTGCCCCTGAGCCAAAAGATATTTTGCCTCCAGTTGCATCTACACTACCTGAAGAGCTAAAAATAATGTTATTAAAGAAAACTTTATTTTCAACTATACCATATATACCCAGCCCAACTACAACACCAATCAATGCTAACGGTATAGCATATTCCACAAGGTTTCCACCTTTACGGAGTCTATTCCAATACATATATATACCTCCTAGATATTAAACTCATCCCTGCATGTATAAATTTAAACACCTTACTTAATTAATTTATCGTGAAAATTTACAAATTCTTTAATAAAATTAATATATTTTATACATATAAGGCAAAGTTTTTCAACCCGAATTCTTTTTGTCAGGCTATTTTTAAATAGATTATTTTTGCAAATAAAGTATGTATAGCATGCAGAAAATCTATTAACTCTGACTGCCTTTAAACATTTTATTAATTGACAATGAAATATTGTCCTGTCTCATAAAATATTCACCTATAAGAACCCCTGAGATACCTGCATTAGAGAGTTTTGCTATATGCTCAAAGCAATTTATTCCTGACTCACTTATTATAAAGCTCTTACATAAATGTTTATTTTTAACAAGCATCAAAGTATGATTAATATCAGTATCAAAAGTGTTTAAATCCCTATTATTAATACCTATAAACCGGATTTCTTTTTCTAAAAAATAGTCAAAGTCTTCCTGAGAATGTGTCTCAATAAGACTGCTCATGCCAAGAGACGATGCTATCTCTTGATATTCAAGTATTTGGAGCTTACTTAAAATTGAACTTATAAGTAAAATTAAATCAGCACCATAATAACGTGACTGATAAATCTGATATGGGTCTATAATAAAGTCTTTTCTTAGAACAGGTATATTTACAACTGAGGTTACATCACGTAAATAATCTAACGAGCCCTGAAAAAAATGTTCATCTGTTAATACAGAAATAGCTGAAGCCCCTGATTCCTGATACAATATGGCAATATCAACAGGATTAAAATCTTTCCTGATTAAACCTTTAGAAGGAGAGGCTTTTTTAACTTCTCCTATTAAAGCTATTTTACCCCTAACAATAGCTTCTTGAAACTTTTTTTCTATAGATAGCGGGGGAGATACACTTTCAAGTCCTTCTTTAATTATATTTATAGGAAGATTTTTTTTCTGTAATTCTACTTCATCTTTTTTATAGGCAACAATTCTATCAAGAATATTTTCTTCAGACATTGATAAACCTCAACAAAATTAAACCTGAACTATGTTATATACTTAAATTGATACTAATTTATAGTCTAAAAAATATTATTAGGTGATATTATGCCCTATTACAAAGCGTAACACCTTATTTAATCATTTGATTAAACTATATTAAAATCAAAATGATATCAAGTAATCAGGCTTTATTTTATCAAAAGTTAAGATAAAGTTTTGTATTTTGTTCTTTTAGTCTATAGTTAACGCAGAAATATTCATATCAGATATGAAAGAGGGTAAATTATAATTTGTAATAAATAAGTAATATAATCCTCATATTTGTCCGTGATATTAATTTTTATTTTAATCTTTGGTCA
>JBFMGH010000272.1:0-5065 GCA_040752795.1 Cyanobacteriota bacterium | reverse complement strand
GGTTCGGGTGTTATGCCCGCCGAAGGCGGGCATAACACCCTCATGATTTCCAGTTATGTCTCATAATTTCATGCGTTTACTATAGATTCCAGAGAATTTAGTAAATTTAGTCCATATATAGTTTTCTTTTGTGGATTGATATAAGAATAAGTTTTGTAAAAGAATTCTATTGAATTATGAATATTAAGGCAATTTTGTACCTCAATAATTTTTTATATATGTAATATATATTTAGTATATACCTATTTCCCTATACACCCCCACAAGCTAATCCACACAAGGAAAGAAAATGTCAACATATTTTAATCCGGGTAATGGTAATGTTCCACCAGTGAACAGAGGCTATATTTTACCCAATAATGTTAATAATCTGAACAATGAGCAAGCAGGCCAGCAGCTTGAAAAATTTTTTAATGTACTAAATAACTATGATTCAATAAACCCTGAAAATGTTTTTAGCGGTACAATTAGTAACCCGAAATTAGCCCAAAAACAATTAATAATGCTTGAGCGTGCAGAAAAAATAATGAAACAGAGAATAGAGTCAGAAGTAAGAAGGCTATTAGCACAGGTTGGCTTATTAGCAACCCAGGCAAAAATGGGAGATGCTCAAGCGTTTTTGAGATTAACAGAAATTGCCGGAGGAAAAGTAGATAATGCATACGTAGAGTATGATACAAAAGGCTTAAATGATATACTTTCGAAGGCTCAAACAGCAATAGATAATCTGTCATGTAATATTGAAGGATCTCCAAAACTTTTATCGCTTTTAATACAATTTAATCTGACACAGTTAGTTGATATGGAAAAAGCTAAAACAAATTTGATGAAAAATGCAGCCAGTTCTGGAGTAGCGATGGTAGCTTTTAAGAAACTGTTGCTTGCCGGAATAATCAGATTAGATGAAGTAATGGATAAATTAATATCCAGTGATCCAACAAAAGCAATAACTGTGCTATCAATTCTAGCAGTTGACAATATACCAAAAGAAATGCGGTTGTCAATAGTAGAGAAATTGTCAGAAGTGGCAGGCAAGCAGGCTCAAACAAATGCAGGCGGTCTGGCGGCAAAAGCGCTGGAAAAAATAATTGTTTCCGAAGGACAGAATCAAATTCTGGATCAGGCCTTTGATGGACTAAAAACGGCAGCAATGGCAGGTAACCAGCAGGCGTTTACATCACTTGCTAATATTGCACTCAGCCCTGTTGTAAGTTTCAATAAAGCATATAAAGCCATTGAATGTCTTACAGAAATAGGCCTTTCCGGAAGTGGAAGCGGAGGAAAGGCAACAGATTTGTTAATTGGTTTTACCGAGAATAAAAATGCCTGCCCATCAATTAAGAAAAAAAGTGTTGATGGTCTTACAAGAATAGTAGCTAGCGGAAACCAGAATTCTGATAAGGCTTCTAATGCACTATTAAAACTTGCCAGTAATCCAGAAGATTCTACAGGTTACAGAGCTTTGACAAATATACTCAAGATGAAAAATACTGATTCAATGGATCAAGACAAGCTAATAAACGTCTTACATAATGCTGCTCGAAATGACAAAATGGACTTTAAAACACGAGCTGCATCTTTAGATAAATTGTCAGGTATTGCAGAAAATAATGGTGCCTCATCAGATAACGCAAAAAATGCAATAGAAGATCTGAGTCAAAGCACTTATGGAAGAATAAAACATAGAGCTAAAAGACAATTAAACAAAATGAATAACCAGCAAGAAGGAAATAATTTCTTTCAGAGATTTTTAACCCTTTGCAATAGTTAAAACACTTTAAAAAGGTAAATAACATGAAAAAAATAATGAGAGAGCTATTTTATTACTTATTATCGGAATTTAGTTTAGATCCAGTGTATATTTTATGTGTTAATAAGGATTATAATAGTTATTATTGCCATAGGGCATCATCCCACCGGACATAAAAGACCCTGCGACTTTGCCCAGTGCCCCTAAGGCACCGCCTTTTTTGCTAAGGGTGTTTTGTAGTGCAGCACCAGCCGCAGCTTTTGCAACGTTTCCGGGGGTGACAGGCATTCCGTAGCCATATTGATTATAGCCATATGGGTTTTGATAGCTATAAGGGGCCTGTGTTTGGTATCCGTAAGGGTTTTGTGTTTGATACCCATATGGATCCTGGTTCTGGTAGGCATAAGGATCTTGAGTCTGGTAGTTATTGTTATAAGAGTTATAATTATTATAAACACTATTAGGTGGGTAATTTTGAGGAGTTACATAATTATATGGGTTAGCATAAGGTGGTCTGTATCCTCCATAATATGCATATGGAGGAGGCGCATAGTAAGAACTTGTAATAACATCTTTAGCAGGTCTTTTGCCGGCTAGAATATCATTAACTTTTTGAATACGAGTATTTAAGCCTCCGAAAGAAGTTTTGCCACAAACTTTTTTCTCTATTCTGTCAATGCGTTCCATAGAAAGGTCATCTTCATAGACTCTACCAAAAAGTTGTTGTTCAAGTTGAGCAAGCTCATCGGATTTAAAACCAATGTGAGGAGTGTTAAACGAACTATTTGAACTATAATTGTTTGTAGAAACAGGAGGAGTGTTATTTGCATAAGGAGCAGAACTGGAAGTTGGAGCCGGTGGTTGAATACCAATGCTCATAGTGTTCATTTCCTGCATAGAACTATATCTATCAATAGAGGGCCTTGTGTTTAGATCATCAAAATCATCCAAGTTATCAAAATTGTCAAAATCATCGAAATCATTAGAGCTATCAAGGTTATTATATTGTTGATATTGATTATTCTGGTTTGAAGACTGAACTAGATTTACATTTGGTTTAGGGTTTACAGGTGTATATTGTCTGGCAAACTTTCTTCTTAAAGCATCATATTTAGCATCTTTTTGTATTTTAGTTACTCTATCGTAGAGAGATCCTTTTTGAGTTCTGCCTAGAATTTGCATTTCGAGTCTTTCCAGTCGAGTGTAAATATTCTCGCTGGTAAATTTCTTATTAAATAAAGATTCTTCAATTTCATCAACAATTGGATAGCCTGAGTATAAGGAGGGATCATTATCTAATTGCTGAGAGGAACCAATTTTTTTATTTAACCCCGGTAGCATATCAAGAGCATCGTCAGGTGATTGAGAGTTTTGATAGCTGTTCTGATCTGGGTGATAATTATTTTGCTGGTTTTGTCTGTAATTATTTGTTTTGTCTTCAGTAAAAACGGTCTGTTTTCTGGGAGGTAATGTGCCATCAAGGTAGTCAGAATTTTTTGGAGGCGAAGTCATAGACATTAACCCCGGAATATTATCGCTGGATGAGCTTGCAGAGTTTTCATTTAATGGTTGAAGAGGTTGAAGTTGTTTTGAAGCGGGTTGATTATAATTTTGTGAATCTGGTAGATCTTGAGAACCGGAAGAATTTTGAGCCGGTGAAGAATTAACATTTGTTTTTGGAACAAAAGGTCTTAATTTTTCCATTCTATTGCCAATGTCTTCATTGCCAAAAGATTGGCCATAAACAAGTTTTTCAATTCTATCAAGGCGCTCTTTAATGGAACTTCTGGTATAAGTCTGATTAAAGAGTAATGTTTCTATAGAGTCCATCTCACCTGGAGATAATTCTTGAGCTATAGCCACGTTATTGATTTGATTCAAACTGATAAGAGCAGTAATTATTAAAAATGAAATTAAACTTTTCTTCATAACACCCAACTTCCTTAAGCAAGCATATCAATATTAATTAAATAAATATAATATTTATTTAGATACTATGCATTTACGTTAAGAAAAAAGTGTTAAATTGAAATCTAATAAAACCTAAAAATTCTTAATTAGAGAGTGGTTAGTAAGATAAAAGTTTAATAAATAAAAAAAATTGTTTGTAACGAATGTAGATTTATGGGTCAAACTTTCAGGTTAATAATTGAACAAAATAAAAAAGACCTCTTATTCAGGTCTCCTGCTCTGTGGTACGTGGTATTGTGATTCGTCTCACTACTTATCAAGGATAACTATACAAACCGAAAAGTAAAATTAAAAATTAAAAAGGCAACCCATTCGCTTTACTTAATAAGAGTATCGAATTTGTTTTTTTATTTTTTAGTAATTTAGCTCTTAAGAGTAAAAGGTATGTTAAGCTATCGTAACAAAAGTTTTAAAGGTAGAATAAAGGGTTCATTTTCTATTCGGGAAACTCTATAAGTTCAAGTAAGGCGCCATCAGGATCTCTAAAATAACAAAAACTAACACCATCAGCAATAGTTTGAGGCTCTGAAACAAACTCAACTCCTCTGCGTTTAAGAGATTCATAATAAGGTTTAATCTTTTTAACTTTAAAGGCAATATGATTTAAAGGTATTGTATTTGGAGGGTTAATACCAGCATTTTTTCCGGCAGGGTTTTTATATTCAAAAAGCTCAAGAAGTGCATTGCCTTCGGATAATTTAAATATTGTTACTCTGGCATGAACATTTTCCAGGCCAACGCCTTTAGATAATTCCGGGCTGCTAATTTCTTTATCTAGAATTATTTTAAAGTTTAAAAGATCTCTATAAAATTTTATTGATTGCTCCATATTTGAAACGACAATATTAACATGTGCTATTTCACTGATTGACATAATAATTTACCTCGAATAATATAATCTGTTTAATAAATTCTATAATAAAACCTGATAGATGAAATAAAAAAGGTATTATTTAACCCGGTTAATTCGTGAATTTGTTACAAACTCTCAAGGCTCAAGTAATGACTTAAGTTAAAGATTTATGCATTTAACACACTGTAATTATTTAACAGGGACCAGGCTTTAAAGGACCGGGCTCAAAAGGCCCGCAGGGCGGGCCTTTTGAGCCCTCGGCAAAGATCTATTTCCGAAACTTTGTGAATAATCCGGGTTAAAAGTTTGTATTTTTACAAAATAATTATCGAGCCATTACAGCCTGGTTGCTTTGAAACTGGAGGTTAATAAAAATGCCCGATATGCAACATAAACCTATTATAATTATTTGTTGTGTGATAGCCGTCACAAAAAATATGTGATGGTGATCACAAAATAATTTACTTTATATGTCTATAATAATAATATCC
>JBFMGH010000271.1:0-4609 GCA_040752795.1 Cyanobacteriota bacterium | reverse complement strand
AATTGTCATTGTCAACACGATTTATTCATAAAATTATTCAAAGATAAAAATAACTAGTTGAAAATAACAGGTTATTATATAGTATAATATCAAACATATTATACTTATAAGGATTTAAGATATGGAAAAACATAAACTATTTTTAACTATTACATTATTGCTGGGCTTGTTAATGTTTTCAACAATACAAAACGCTAGAGCCGAAGAAACGTATAGTGACTTTTTTGGTCAGGGAAACAGTAATGTAGATCCATCTATATTAAACACACAGGATGAAGAAGATGTAGGATCACAGAATCAAGGTTGGGATGGGGCCACGGGCGAAGTAGTTCCAACGTCTACAGACATAAATATTCCTGAAGTTGGCGATCCAGTGCCAGTAGAAACAGACGAATAATTTTGTGCTTTATTATAGTTAATAAAACAGCTATTGTTTTATTGAAACAATAAGATTTTGTTTATTAACGGCTGGATTTGTATAAATGTGATTATTATATGCTACTTTTTCAGCAACAAGTTCATTATAAATTGCCGGACGTCTATCTTTTAAATAGTTAGTATTTTCCGGGTGTGTTGGGCCGTAGTCATCCGGGATACAGTCACCTATAAGAAGGGTTTCTTCATTTCTGGAAGAAAGAAGTATGTTTCCGTGTGGGTCTGCAATAACACTATTGCCAAGATAAAGGCCAATGTCAATTTCTTCCCCGTTTGAATTTAATCTGGTTTCAATTCCAGCACGGTTGCAGTATGCAACAAACATAATATTTTCTAAAGCATGAGCTGGTATAAGGTTTCTAGAAATATCAGGATATGGCATTTTAGTTCTTTCACCTGTTGACAATAGTGTCCAAACATCTGCAGCAGTGGGTATAACAACCAGCTGAGCCCCTTTTAATGCAAGAATACGTGCTAGTTCACCAAATTCAGCTTCATAACAATTAAGCAACCCTATATTAAAACCATTAACTTCATGAACTGTATATGCATTGCCTTCTTCTTCATAACAATAGCCATGTGAGTATATTTTACCCTCATCTGGTCCCCAGAGCTGAGTTTTTCTATAGTTTTTAAGAAGGTTACCATTTTCATCTAATAACACCATAGAATCATAATAATGTATTTCTCCGTTTACAGTAGCTTTTTCCGGGTAAGGGCAAATTATTGCAATTTTGTTTTCTTTTGCAATTCTTGCAACTCTGGTAATAGTTGGTCCCTTATTAGCTTCTGCTAAACTATGCGCCTCTTCAGGAGAAACAGCATAACCGGTTACATAAAGCTCAGGGAAACTAATTAGCTGTGCATCAAATTTTTTAGCAGCTTTAACAGCATCTTTCATTTTTTGTATGTAATAATTAATAGCTTCTGCATTTCCTACAGGTCCACCATAGTTTTGATATATTGCTAATCTAATTCCCTTTCCATATTCGGGTGCTTGTTCTTTAATACGTGTAACGAAGATCATGAAAATTCTCCTTAATCATTATTATTGTAAAAATAATACCGTAAAAGTTTTAACTAAAATTAAGTTGAATATTTAATACAAATTCATTGCTTAATAGATATAATCGATTAGCCAGGATACTCAAATATCAGGTTAAACTATGATATTTATTGTTTGATTAAATATATTTAACCTATTCAGGTTTTTTATTATCAGTAAACCGTTTTAAAAGTTCTATTAGCTCTGTTGGAAATAATAAAACAGTATTAGAACTGGATGTGCCCAGACCATCAATTGTTTGAAGTGTTCTTAATTGCATTGCACCAGGGCTTGCACACATTATTTTAGCAGCTTCTGAAAGATTTAATGATGCCAGCTTATCACCTTCAGCTTTAATAATTGTTGCTCTTTTTTCTCTTTCTGCTGATGCCTGCCTTGACATAACTCTTTTTAAGTCTTCTGGCATTTCAATATCCTGAATTCTAACAGAATCTACACTTAAACCCCATTCGGTTACTTTCTCCTGTATGTGTGTACAAATATCAAGTTGAATTTTTTCTCTTTCTGATAATACTTCATCAAGTGTCAGGCCACCAACAACATCTCTTAAAGAATTTTGTGCATATTGAGAAACAGCAAAACGATAATCTTGAATGTTTATAATGGCTTTATTAACATCAACCACCTGAAAAAACAAAACGCCTATAATTTCTATCGGAACATTATCCTTTGTAATTACCCTTTGATTTGGGATATCAAGTGTTAAGATCCTTGTGTCTACAAACCTTGCATAATCAACAAATGGATAAATATATACCATACCAGGGCCTTTTATGGCATTAAACCTACCAAGCCTTAATACTACAAGCTTTTCCCACTGTGCTGCAATTCTTATGCCTTTTACAACAATAGATAAAAACAAA
The DNA here is from genome assembly GCA_040752795.1 of Cyanobacteriota bacterium. Classification (GTDB taxonomy): domain Bacteria; phylum Cyanobacteriota; class Vampirovibrionia; order JBFMGH01; family JBFMGH01; genus JBFMGH01. The sequence goes on along the minus strand of JBFMGH010000271.1, from coordinate 2,245 downwards.
AATACTACTACGCCACATGGAACTAAAACCGCAAACATATGCGGATATAATGAACCTAATAAAACAGCAACCAGTATGTAGAGCAAAAAAGGAATAATGAAAAGTATAAACCTTATTCCTCCACCAAGAGAAACGTGTTCGTTAAATGGCTTCGCATAATTTCTGGTTGCTATTGAACTATCTAAATTAGTCTCAACTTCTACCATATTTTTTTCCTTACAAAAATAATTACATTTAAATTTTATATTAAAATACTCATAAATTTCAGTTAAATAATTCAAAAATTGAAAATATTATTTTGATTACAATTGGTAACTAATTACTGAATAAAGATTACTATTAAAAGTATTTATGATATACTACAGCCATAAAAGAGAGGGAATTAATTTTAGGTTTAGGGGATATTATTTTTGGTTTATTTATTTAATAATAATCTTGCGTTGCTTGATTTATGCAAAGATTCAAACAATAAAAGACCTGAAAGATGCATTAAAATTGATGATCAAGTGAATCATGTTAAGTTTGTAAAGACTTTAAACTCTGATACTATTAGTTTTAAAAGTTTAACAAATCCAACACAAAAAGAAAAACAAGAAGCTTTAGAAATAGATAAACTGGTAAAGAAACATTTATTAAACCCTATAAAAGAAAAAATAAAAGATGTTAGTGCATTTGTTAGATTATCGGCTTTTGAAGCAGTAAAAATATTGGATCCTCTCAAATATGTTGAGAAAGAACAGCAAATGCTTAAAAAAGCCCAGGATCTAACCATGGAAAAAATTAAAAAATTTAACGATGGCAAAGATATAAGCTCTTTTATTAAAGAATTAAAAAATGAAGGTTTTAAATTCTGCTTTGCTGATGACTTATTACCTGAAGACTTATGGGTAGATGAGGAATTTTTAAACAGTTGGAAAATGGATGAATATGACATAGAAGAACAAATTGATGACCCTAAACCCCTGAAAGTTAAAGATGTTCTTAAGAAAAAAGGTTCCGCTGAGATTCATTATGAAAGAAAAGACTGTAAAGCACTCTTTATTTTTAATGAAAAACCACCCAAACCGGAAGTTTTCTGGCATGAATATTTTCATTATTGTCAAAATATGGCCGGATTAATGAACTATAAAGGTAATAAAAATGAAAATACAGGTTCTAGATTTGCTAAAAGAGAACTTGAAACCTATGAATTTATTATTGGCTTGAGAAAATTATTTAATACCAAAGCAAATGATTTAAAATTAGATATTGCAATATGGAATTCATATAAAGACCTCTATCATTTTGAAAAAGAGCCTCAAGATAAAAAATCTTCTCGTGTTAAACAGCTTATAGAAAGAAGCTTTGAGCTCGGTAGTACAGATGGCATTTCTGATTTTAATTCAATATCATGTAATAATGTTGAAGAAGAAGTAATAATCTCAAGAGAAAGACAATTATTTAAAGAAATAATATCACGATCTGGAATAAATCCTGAAAATGTTGAATAATTAAAACCATTGATTATATAGAATCCACAAAGTATTTAAGTCTCTAATTGAAAATTGAGCAAATTGCTCAGCAGTTTTTATTTTACCAGTATCCAGTGACTTTGCCTGATTAAGCCCTGATGAATAATCTATTCGTTGCATTGCATACATTATATCATCTGCACTATTACTGTGTTTTATAAGTCCTAAACCATGAGCTATTTCATGTTTAACTGTTAATTTTGCTAATATTAAGTGGGTTTGATCAAATATTTTTGGATCAAGATTAACATTTCCTTTTAATGTACTACAATCAAAACCGGCTCTTCCCATAGTTCTATAGTCATCACTAACTATTCTTCCTACCTCAATAGTTAAATCTGCTTCAAATTTATTTCTTGTCTCAATCATTGGAAAATAACGGGCATATTCGTTAATAGATTCACGAATAATTCCATTTGTATGAGGGCTAGAAGCCTGAATCCAGTATTTTATTGGAAAGTTTTTAAAATGATAGTCTTCAATTAAAATGCCATTGCCCAGCAAATAATCATATGTTGTTTGGATATAGTCACCATATTGTGGTTGATAATTATACCTCATAGGATTTTTAGGTGATCTAATATATTTTAATTCTGCACTTTTCGTTAAAGTCTTAAAGGAATCATTAAAAGAACTTCCTATTACACCTGAAACATAAGGATTAATTAAGCGATTATTATCAGAATAGGTATTAGAACTGGAAGTTGAAAAAATATTTGTGTTTTGTGATTGAT
>JBFMGH010000270.1:0-5123 GCA_040752795.1 Cyanobacteriota bacterium | reverse complement strand
TTGACCCAAGAGTGCTAATCTATAGGAATTCTTATTATACATGTTCTTATACTATCAGATTGTTCACAAGAACAAAAGGGGTATAAGAACTTTTTTTAAGCTTTTATTTTAAATTGCGTAATTCCTGCATGTAATAGTAATTTTTCAATAAAACCTTTTTCATGAAAAATTTTATCCTGCAAAGAAGACACTGTTTTGATATTTTCACTTTGCATTAACTTTTTAATTCTTCTTTTAATAAAGCATTCAGCATAGTTTCTAAAATCATTACCATAATGTTGAAAAATACCTTCGAGTAATAAAGCTATTTCAATATTTTCAAGCTCTGTATCTTTTCTATTAACCATCTGTTTTCCTATTTGTATAACCATACTCTAAGCAGTGATGTTAGTTTTTTTGAATCAATTGGCTTGGTGATATAATCAGAAGCTCCTGCCATAATACACTTTTGTCTATCACCTTTCATTGCTTTAGCTGTTAATGCAATAATAGGTGTTTTATTGAAATTCTGTATTTTTCTTATTATCTGTATTGTTTCATAGCCATCCATTTCAGGCATCATAATATCCATTAAAATTACATCTATATCTGGTGTTTTTTCAAGAATTTCAAGGCTTTCTTTACCATTTTCAGCATGAATGACTTTCATTTCAAAAGTTTCCAGTAAACTGGTAACTGCAAAAATGTTACGAATATCGTCATCTACAATAAGAACTTTTTTACCCATTAAAATAGGATCTTTATTATAAAGCTGCTCTATTATTTGTCTTTTATGGCTTGGTAAATTCTCTTCAACCCTGTGAAGGAAAAGGGAAGTTTCAGCAAGCAGTCGTTCAGAAGATTTAATATCTTTAATAATAATTGTTTCAGCAATTTGTTTTAATTGAGTTTCTTCTTTTTTTGATATTTCCTTCCCGGTATAAATAATGATTGGCAAACTGGTAATATTTAACTCTTTAGAGATCCTTTCAAGAAGTTCAAACCCTGACATATCAGGAAGTTTAAGATCAAGAATCATACAATCAAAAGTTTCTTCTTTTAAAAGATTTATTGCTTCTGTTGCTGTGCCAACTGCTGTTGTTTTAACATCACTATTTCCGATTAATTCAACAATGCTGTTACGTTGAATATCATTATCTTCAACAACTAAAAGTTTTTTAATAGGTTTTTCAATATAGTTTCTAATTTTACTAATTGCTTCGTAAAGTCTATCAGAAGTAGCAGGTTTCATTAAATAGTCAAAAGCCCCCATCTTCATTCCTCGATGAATTTCGTCTTCGATGGATATAATATTAACCGGTATATGTTTTGTACTTGATTGGTGCTTGAGCATATCAAGAATGGTCCATCCATCCATATCTGGAAGCTGAATGTCTAAAGTGATGGCGTCAGGTTTATATAAGTTTGCTAAATGAATGGCAGCATTTCCCTGCAAAGCAACAAGGCCTTTAAAGCCTTTTTCCCGGACGTGTTCCAGAACAATTTTTGCAAACCTTACATCATCTTCTACTATTAAAATAACCCTGTCATCGGGTTGAATGCTTTCTCTATCATCCTCTATTCCAGCAGGTAAAGTTAATGATATCTCTTCAGAGGCGATATTATGCTTTGATAATATTGATATATGCTCTGAGGTAGTATGTTTTGCTTCTTGTATTATTTGATCTTCTCTCTTCGAGAGTATTTCCTGAGGATTATATTTAACTGGTAAGTAGAGGGTAAAAGTGCTTCCTTCTCCTACAGTGCTTTTAACCTGAATTTCTCCGCCAAGTAATTTTGCTAATTCTCTGGAAATGGAAAGCCCTAAACCTGTACCACCATATTTACGGCTTGTTGTACCGTCTGATTGTTCAAAGGCTTCAAAAATAATATTGTGTTTATTTTCAGGTATACCAATGCCGCTGTCAACAACTGAAAAAGCAATTACTTGATTTACTTTGTTCAATGTTTCGTTAGCAATATTCCAGCCTTTTGTTGCAACATCTATATTAAAGTCTACCTTGCCATGTTCAGTGAATTTGAAGGCATTAGATAATAAGTTTTTCAATATTTGTTGTAGTCTATTGTGGTCAGTATTAATATACTCTGGTAAATTTTCATTTAGATTGATACTAAATTCAAGTTTTTTACTATTTGCAATTTGCTGAAACCCTCTTTCTGACCAGTCTTTTAAATTTTTAAATGTTATATCAGAGACTTCAATATTCATAGTTCCAGATTCAATTTTTGAAAGATCCAGTACTTCATTTATTAAAGTTAATAATTCTGAACCCGAGGTATGAATAGTTTCTGCAAACTCGATTTGTTTTGAAGTTAAGTTATTTTCTTTATTTTCAGACAACATATCAGAAAGAATCATAATACTATTAAGAGGAGTTCTGATTTCGTGAGACATATTTGCTAAAAACTCAGATTTATACTTTGATGCCAGTGCTAATTCCTGAGCTTTCTGCTCTAAAATAACTTTAGACTTTTCTATATCACGACTTTTCACTTCTATATGTTTTTTCTGTTCATCTAAAATATAGGCTTTTTCTTCCAGTTCTTCGTTAGCAGTTTTTAGTTCTTCCTGTTGAACTTGTAGCTCCTCATTAGCAGCTTTAAGCTCTTCCTGTTGAACTTCCAGCTCTTCATTTACAGTTTTAAGTTCTTCTTGCTGAATCTTTAACTCTTCGGCTTGAGTCTGAGTTTTTCTTAATAAGTCTTCTGTACGAGTATTAGCTTCAATTGTATTTATTGTTATACCTATATTTTCAGTAAACTGTTCTAGAAATTCGAGTGTATTATCATTAAAGTCTGAAAAACTGGCTAACTCTATTACCGCTTTTATTTCTTTTTCAAAGGTTACAGGTAAAACAACAATATTAAAAGGTCTGGCTTCTCCTAATCCTGAACTAATCTGAATATAATCTTCAGGTACATTTGTGATCAAAATTCGTTGTTTTTCAAGGGCACATTGACCAACCAGACCTTCACCCGGTTTAAATTTATTTGATAAATTCTTACGTTCTTTGTAAGCATAACTTGCAAGAAGCTTTAAATGCTTTTCATTATTACTATCATTCATAATGTAAAAAACACAATGCTGTGCATTTGTTATATTGGCCAGTTCAGAAAGAAGTTCTTTTGTTAATAAAACTAAATCTCGTTGTCCCTGCATCATACTACTGAGTCTGGCAAGATTTGTTTTACGCCAGTCTTGCTCTATTAATTTATTTATAAGCTTATTATAAACACTGGCCATGTCGCTAATTTCATTTTTACCCTTTATATCCTCTTCAGTTGCTGTTCCTTTTAACATTGCATTCTGCAATAATGCTATATTTTTTGTTATACTCATTGTTATAAACAAAGCAATTATAATTGATATAACTGTAATACCAATTATAGAAGCTATTATAGATGATATTGAACTATTAAGAATCTCTTTAGATTGTTCGTTTAAAGACTTTACATTATTACTGGAAATTTGAGATAACTCTGTTAACTTTGTTTCCAGCCTATTTGCCTGGCTTTCACCTTTTGTTGATGTTAATTCAATTGCTTCTCTTGCCTTATCTTTAATAATTAATTTGATAGCTTCATCTCTGATAGGCTTCCATTCATTAAAAAGTGTTCTTACCTGCTGTTCAATTTTTTTCCCTTTTTCTCCAAGAATTTGTTCTCTGACAATATCTAAATCCTTATAAACTTCTTTTTCAGTTGCATTAATCTCATTAATAAGCTGATTCAATTCAACTTTATTACTAGAAAGCATAATTTGTTGCATATCTCTATGTATCTTTACAACATTTTTACTTGCTTCTATTGCTGAAGCTGAAACCTGATAAGGGTGTTCGGTAATTTTTATAGTAAAACCATTCAAATAACTTATTCTATTTATTATAAAGTAGCTGAATATAAGAAAAAGTACTAGTATTATAACAATAGCCATTAACATTCTTTTAAAAAGACTAAGGTTATTCAAAAAATTCATTTAAGATCCTTTCTTTTAACCTGAAGAGTCTACTATCGGTAAAGTAAACCAGAAAGTACTGCCTTTATTTAATTCACTTTCAACGCCAATTTCTCCATGATGAAGTAAAACCAGTCTTTTAGTTAAAGCAAGACCTATGCCTGTACCGCCCAGCGCTTGATCACGGGTGTGATCAGTTTGATAAAATTCTAAAAACATATTTTTTAAATCTTCTTTTTTTATACCGATACCACTATCAATAATAGAAATTTTTATTACATTATCTGCAACTTTTGAAACTTCTATTTTTATAGTTGTATTCGGTAGTGAATATTTATGGGCATTGGATAATAAATTTATTAGAATCTGTTTAAACCTTCTAATATCTGCTTTGATAATGCTAATATTCGAGTCAATAACATATTCACAGGTTATGTTTTTAGCAATATATTGAGTCTTAATCATAGAATTTACAACTTCAATGATTTCATGAATACAAAAAGACTCAATGTTCAATATAACTGTGCCTGCATCAATTTTAGCTATATCAAGAATATCATTGATTAAATCTAATAAATGGCTTCCACTGCTGTTTATTAAATTAACATATTCTATTTGTTTTTCATTTAACATTCCAAAATATTGCATACTTAAAGATTGACTGAAACCTAAAATGGCATTGAGCGGGGTTCTGAGTTCATGACTCATTGTTGATAAGAAGAAATTTTTATGCCTGTTAGCCTCTATTAACTTTAAATTAAGATCTTCAAGCTCTTCATTTTGAACGATTAATTCCTCTTTTTTTACACGTAACTCTTCATTTTGAACGCTTAGCTCTTCCTCGTTGCACTGAAGGCGTTCAACCATGTCCTGCAAATCCCGGGTCTGTTCTTTAACTTTTTGTTCAAGGTTATCTTTATGTTTTTCTAATTCACAATGAAGCAAGGTTCTTGCTATTGCAATTGTTATACTTCCGGCAAATTCTTCAATGAAATTGATATTATCTGGTTTTAATTTATCTTTTCTAAAATCATTCAGCTGTAAAACTGAAATTTAACTCATAGTGAAAAGCTCTTTCAATAGGGATAAATCAAAATCCTGAATCCCAAAGATGACATTATCATAGAGTTTATACATAGATACCTCTGAAATACTTTCTTGATAAGAG
>JBFMGH010000269.1:0-3505 GCA_040752795.1 Cyanobacteriota bacterium | reverse complement strand
AAAAAACACCCTGCCTCTATAATCTGGAATCTATAGATTACTTTCAAGGATAAGTATATCTTAATTTTTTATGTCGCTATGCATATATCTTAAATAGGCATATAAATGTAGAGCTTATTGAGAATATTTTTAAATAACGTTACAAATTACCCCCAAAAAACCATGTGGTGTTGACTTACTACAATAAAATATGATTTAATATTTATTAAGACTTATTGAAAATTATTCTCAACTACTTACACTCACAGGAACCACCACAATGCTAAGAAGAAATAAAGTCATAACTTTGGATAAAATTAAACAGGGTGAAAATTTTACTATTAATAAATTTTCAGACCCCAATATTAAATGCCTTTCAACAAAGTTTGGTGTTGGTGAAGGCCAGCTTCTTAAATGCATATACAAATCTCCCGGTGGGCCTGTTATTTTGCAACGCAAATTTCAAGAAATTGCTATTGGCAAAAGCCTTACAAAAAATATTGAAGTACAAGTTGTATAAATGAAAGACTCTAAAACACAAAAAGCAATTCTACCTCAAAATGATAACTATAAATCTAACGGGGTACCTTCTGAATTGCCAGAGCTCGTTCTTGTCGGAAACCCTAATGTAGGCAAATCCGTTGTTTTCGCTGCATTGACAGGTATCTATGTTGAGGTTAGCAATTACCCGGGAACTACTGTTGATATTTCTCAGGGTAAAACTAAAGATGCTATTATTATAGATACTCCGGGTGTATATGGAATTGGTGATTATAACGAAGAAGAAATTGTTGCACGAGATATTATACTAAAACACAATAAAGTTATTAATATTGTTAATGCTGTAAGCCTCGAACGAGATCTCTTTCTCGCCCAGCAAATAATCGATATGGGCTTCAATACTTTAGTTGTCTTGAACCAGATGGACGAAGCCTCTGCAAGAGGCATTAAAATTAATATCGATAGGCTCAAAGAACTATTAGGAGTCGAAGTCTTTCCTGTTGTTGCTACTAAAAAAATCGGTATTGAAACACTGAAAAATAACCTCTTATCTGTTAAGCCAGGAAATAAAATTAGTGAAATAGAAGAGCTTAAAAAGAATATTATTAATATAGATATTCCTGACTCCGAAGCTATCCTGGCTCTTGAAAATGATTCTTCTATCAAAAAGAAATATCCTGATCTAACTATTGAAAACTACAAAGAAAAAACTTATTCATATCGCAGAGACTATATTAATAATATTGTAAATGAATGTGTTACTGAAACATCTGTTGGTACAAGCCTTTCAACAAAATTTGGCAGATTAATTCTTAACCCTGTCTTTGGTAGCCTGGCAGCAATAATGGTTCTTGTGGCCCTATATCAAATTGTAGGTGTTTTTATTGCTGGTCATATTGTTGGCATAACTGAAGGCTTTGTAACTGAACACTATGTTCCCTGGATGGAAGGTATTGTAAAATCTTTTATACATATCAACTGGTTGAATCAAATATTAGTTGGTGAATTTGGCATACTTACAATGACAGTACAATATATTGTTGGAGTACTTCTGCCTCTTGTTATAGGTTTTTATATATTCTTTTCAGTTCTTGAAGACAGTGGTTACTTACCCAGGCTTGCCGTTTTATGCGATAGATTTTTAACTTATATTGGGCTTAATGGTAAAGCTATAATACCTATAATTCTTGGTTTTGGCTGCGTAACAATGGCTGTAATATCATCAAGAATCCTGGCTTCAAGCAGAGAAAGAATAATAGCTATAGCCATTCTGGCTTTAACAATTCCATGCTCAGCACAACTCGCTATTATTGTAGCTTTGCTGGCTGCAACAGCCACACCATGGGCATGGGGGGTTTATCTTATTACTATTTTACTTGTTATGATAATTGTTTCATTATTATTAAATAAGTTTTTACCCGGTGAATCTTCTGCTTTAATGCTTGATTTACCTCCTATGAGATGGCCCAATTTAAAAAATGTTTTATCTAAAGCTTTTCTTAAAGCCTGGTTATTTTTACTTGAAGCTGCACCTCTATTTGCTCTGGGCACATTGATTCTGGGTATTTTAAGTATAACCAGGGCTCTAGATAAAATTCATCAACTATTATCTCCACTTGTAGTTAATTTCCTGCATTTACCTCCTGAGACATCTAATATTTTTATTATGGGTCTAATAAGAAGAGACTTCGGTGCCACAGGGCTAGCCAGTATGGCAGGCCTTGGAACCTCAGAATCTATTATGACACCTATTCAAATTGTTGTTAGTATCGTAGTTATTACTTTATTTGTCCCTTGTATTGCAACATTAATGGTTATATTTAAAGAAAGAGGCTTGCTTGAAACGGTTATTCTGTGGATGTTTTCAATAGTAATAGCTTTTATTACAGGTGGAATATTATCAATGATTTTAAACATGGTATTTTAGACTATGAATGAAGATAATAAATGCAGTTCTATAATAAATAAAGACAACATTAAGTGTGAAACCTGCGGATTAATTCTTGATTTTACATATAACAATAAACGTTGCCCAAGATGCAACACTGTTTTAAAGTTGTCTTATTGTAAGTTGTGTAAAAATAAAGAGTGTTAATTTAGATCTTCTTCTTTAATAATATCTTTTTTAACTGCTTTCATAGCAGCCTGAGTTCTATCTTCAACTTCCAGCTTATGGAAAATATTTCTGATATGTGTTTTAACAGTATTCATAGATATACAAAGTTCTTTGGAAATCTCTGAATTACTGTATCCTCTGGCTATTAAGTGCAGAACATCTATCTCTCTTTCAGTAAGAGTTAGTTCTTCGTGATCAGATTTCTTTTCCTGTCCACTGGTTTTACCAAAGTTTTGCAATACTATTTTAGCTATTCTTGGATCAAGCCAGGATGCACCATTATGAGTACTCTTGATTACAGTTGCAAGCATATCCGGCTCAATATCTTTCATACAATATGAATGGGCTCCCGCTGAAAAAGCATCAAAAACGTCTTGATCATTATCATGTGAGGTTAACATAATTATTTTAACGTTTATTTTTTTGCTATTAATTTCCTGAGTAGCTTTAATACCATCCAGAATAGGCATACCTATATCCATCAATATTACATCAGGCTTGGTACTAATAACCATATCAATACCCTGCTGACCGTTTTCTGCTTCTCCTACTACTTCCATGTCTTCCATTGTTTTGAAAGTGGTTCTTAAACCTACTCGAGTAAGTTTTGAATCGTCTACAATTAAGATTTTTATTTTGTCATCACTCATAATTTACAGTCCCTAGAAATGTTATTTTCATATAAATAACATAATAATACAAAAAGAAATACAAACATAAGTTTGTTCAGAATATTTAACCCGGTTAATTCGTGAATTTGTTACAAACTCTCAAGGCTCAAGTTGTTGCAGCAAAATAAAAATGTCCGCTTTTTAGCAAAATAGAAATGTCCTCTTTGGAGGATTTATTATTACTAACTTCTGAACTCTTTTAATCATTAAATTTCCTTTTTTCTTTTGAATTTATTTT
>JBFMGH010000268.1:0-2737 GCA_040752795.1 Cyanobacteriota bacterium | reverse complement strand
AATTTGCTACAATTAAATATTATACTAGATAAACAATCGATCCAGTAAAAATCGTATTATTAATGCCTTTCTAAAATACTAAAATGTTGTTTAGATTATAATCTTAAGAAAAAAAATAATGAAAAGTATATTCTCAATTGATGTTGAAGACTGGTTTCATATTTTAGATGTTAAATCTGTAGCTCCTTTTTCTGAATGGGATTCTATACCTTCCAGGGTTGAAAGGAATTTTATTAAATTACTTGATATATTTAGTGAAAATAAAACTTTAACTACCTGCTTTTTCCTTGGCTGGATTGCAGAGAAATATCCAGATTTGGTCAAAGAAGCTTATGAGAGAGGGCATGAAATTGCTTCGCATGGCTATAAACATGATTTGATATACAACTTAACCCCCGGAGAATTTTACCAAGATGCTGTTAAAACAAAAGACATATTAGAAAACATTATTTCTGATGAAATTATTGGTTATCGTGCAGCCGGGTTTTCAAATACAGAAAATACACCCTGGTTTTTTGATAAGTTAATAGAGGCTGGATATAAATACGATTCATCATTATTCCCTATGCCCAGGCACCATGGGGGGATGAAGTCATCTCAGTTAGCACCTTTTAAGTATTGTAATGATTTTATTGAATTTCCTATTTCTCTGGTTAAAACAATATCAGGTTATAAATGTTTTTTTGGTGGTGGTTATATAAGGCATAATCATTATTTTGTAATAAAAAATAAAGCTTATAAGGTGCTAAATGATAATAGACCGGTTATTTTTTATGTGCATCCAAGAGAAATTGATCCAAAACATCCTCGATTGAAAATGAATCTGGTAAGATATATAAAGTCTTATGGGTATTTGAATACAACTGAAATTAAAATAAAAAAAATTCTCAAAGATTTTAAAATGACAACCTTTAAAGCTTTTATCTCAGAAAATTGCAATTATTTTAATCAAGGGGAGATTAATGATATATAGTAAAACATCAGAATTTTTTAATTCATATGTGCATGATTTTGATGCTATCTATGGTAACAATAATACAAATTTAAATTTACTTATAAATAAGTACTTTAGAACCAGTATGAAATTGAGATATATAGAAACTATTAATGGTTGTCAGCCTGTGGAAGGTAAAACAGCTATAGATATTGGATGTGGCCCCGGTCATTATTCAGTAGCCTTAGCTCAAAAAGGTATAAAATCTGTTGTAGGAATAGATTTTGCTCAAAATATGCTTGACGTAGCAGCAAAAAGAGCCAAAGAAGCCGGGGTCGAAGATAAATGCAGTTTTATCTGTGGTGACTTTTTTGCCTTTAATTTTGAAGAGCAATTTGATTATTCTGTTGTGATGGGTGTTATGGATTATATTAATACACCAGAAGTCTTTATTGAAAAAGTTTTAAGTTTAACCAGATCAAAAGCATTCTTTAGCTTTCCTCTGGATGAAGGTTTTTTAGCCTGGAAAAGAAAAATCAAATACAAGAAAAGATGTAACCTTTACATGTATAAGAAAACTGATGTAGAGAAGCTTTTTAAATCAAAGCAATTTGAGAAAATTGAATATACAAAACTCGCCAGAGATTTGTATGTGATGGTTAATATGTAGTTTAATTCAATAAATTTTAGTTTGTCAGAATATACGTTATAATTGAACTTTAATAAAAATAATATTTATAAAAATATTCTTATATTTATGACTTTAAAGCTGGCCCCGATAATTTTATTTGTTTATAACAGGCTCTGGCATACAGAACAGACTATTTTGTCGTTACAAAAAAATGAATTAGCTTATGATTCAGATTTAATTATTTATTCTGATGGGCCAAAAAATGATGAAGATAAACACAGAGTTAATGAAGTCAGAAAATATATTCATTCAATTGATGGGTTTAAAAACATATCTATTATTGAGCGAGAAAGAAATTATGGGCTTGCCACTTCAATTATTTCAGGGGTAACAGAAATTATTAACCATCATGGTTCAGCTATTATTATTGAAGACGATATGGTAACTTCCCGCTTTCTTTTGAAATATTTGAATGATGGGTTAAATATCTATAGTAATATAGAAGAGGTTATTTCAATTCATGGGTATATCTATCCTGTTAAAGAAGTAAATAGTGATACATTTTTTTTAAGAGGTGCTGATTGCTGGGGATGGGCAACATGGAAGAGAGGGTGGGATTTATTTAACCCTGATGGAAGTGAGCTTCTTACAGAATTAAAAAAGAATAAACTTGAAATGGAATTTGATTTTAATAATTCTTACCCCTATACAAAAATGCTTTCAGGTCAAACAAAAGGTAAAAATGATTCCTGGGCAGTAAGATGGTATGCTTCTGCTTTTTTAAATAATAAATTGAGCCTTTATCCATCAAAATCTCTGGTTCATAATACTGGTTGTGATGGAAGCGGGCATCATTGTAAAACTTATTCTGATGATTATGCTTCTTCTTTAAACGATGAGCCTATTGAAATCAAAAAGATTCCTGTAGAAGATAATATTTTTATGCGAAAACAATTTGAAAACTATTTTAAATCAATAAATAAACCCCCTGGAATTATTAAAAGGCTTTTAAATAAAATAGATTTATAAGGAGCTTTTGTGACAGCTAAATTCTCTAAACATATAAAAAACTTCTTACCACCTGTATTAGTTAAAACATACAGAGGCTTAAGCTCATCAAAATATGGCTTCTTTGGTACATATAATTCTTGGGAAGAGGCTTGTAAAAACTC
>JBFMGH010000267.1:0-3098 GCA_040752795.1 Cyanobacteriota bacterium | reverse complement strand
TAAGGTTAAGCAAATGTAAAATGTTTTTATTTAAATAGCAATTTTTAACCTTCAGGAACATTGTTCAAGTATTAAAAGAATTTACTGCAACTTAAAATAAGGTAAAAAATTATGGTCAATGGTCTTACTAATGTCCGTTTTAATGGACATAACCCCCTAAAGCAACAACTTTCTCTTCAGCAAAATAGCATGGTGCCACTAAATAGATTAAGTCAACTTCAAAAAGATGAAGTAGCCTTTACAGGCGCGGTATTAAATCTTACAAAGCTGGCAAAAGCTGCCAAGGTAGCAGGGCTAGATTTGGTTAATACTGGCGGAAAGCACGGTGTTAAGCTGCTGGGAAAAGGTCGGCCTATACCTGTTCCGGTTCATGGCGGTGGTGAAATAGCAACCGGAACGGCAAATTCTATTGCTAAACAAATGGGCTTTAAAAACGTTAGAGACCTTCTAAGCAAAATCTAGGTTTGAGTAATCAACTTTGCTCCACCCAATAAACTCAGCTAAGAAATTATAAAGATATTCAAAGCCAACAATATTGGCTTCACAATATAATAATCTACATTGTAAAGGCCTTGCATTGATAGAAAATATGCAGGGCCCTTTTTGTGAGCCACCTGCAGGGCAATCATGTCCAGAAGTAATATTTATGTAGTCATTTTTGTGTTCTGGAAAAGTTTTAAATAAATAATCAAGCTCCATTTTAGAAATTTCAGGTCCATTATTACAACAATTGCCACAATATTTACAGGTTAGTGTTTTGCCAGATAAATCTCTAACAGCATCTTCAAACTTTTCAATTATCTCTTTGCATTCTTCAAAAGATGTTAATTTACCATTAATAATAACTTTAAGCCCCCAATTTTCTTCCTGAATGCTATCACTGCATCCACAAAGACAAAGCTTTTTATCAGTATAAATAGGTTTAAATTCTAGCTTATACATATAAATAATTATTTGAGTAATTTTGTTAATATGCAACTTTTTTAAATTAGCAGGTTAAAACGTTTTTAAAAACTATAAATTAACCTTAATATTAAGATAAAATTATTAACGATATTTGTTTTTAAATAATTAGAAATAGAACTGGTTTGAATGTTTTTAGAATATCTCAAATATTTTTACTAAATAGTATTAACATCTTATGAAAAGAGTATTATAGCTATAATACATAAGTACTAAATAGAATTTAAAAGGTTCTAAACAACTGTTTCGAATTGTAATTAGTTCTTCAATATCAAGAATAAAGAATTTTAATATAATCTTAATTTAGATGGGGTGGACAGAAAAATTTAAAATTATACAATAAACTTAATATCTTTAAAGAAAGGTATTTATAAAGTTTTTAGTTGATTATTGGCTGTATAAAAGGGAGAGTTAGAGATGACTATAATTACTCCAACTTCGGTTCATGATGTCTTGGCCCGATATATGCAACTAGGTGGCTATGATATTGTTTTAGATCTTCAGAAAAGTCAGGGCAATTATTGTGTTGACTCAAAAACCGGTAAAAAATATTTAGACTTTTTCTCAATGTTTGCTTCAGCTCCAGTTGGTCACAATCATCCTAAATTATATGATGAGAGTTTTCAGAAACAATTAATGGCAGCTGCAGTCAATAATGTTACTAATTCAGATCTTTATACTGTTGAGATGGCTGAATTTGTTAGCAAGTTTTTTAAATACGTTGTTGTTGAAAGACACTTTAAATATGTATTTTTTGTGGCCGGAGGAGCTTTAGCTGTTGAAAATGCTATTAAAGCAGCCTTCGACTGGAAAGTAAGAAAAAACTTCGAAAAAGGATATAAAGAAGAAAAGGGCCATAAAATTATTCATTTTAAAGAAGCTTTTCATGGAAGAACAGGTTATACCCTATCTTTAACAAACACTGCTGACCCAAGAAAACATATGTATTTTGCTAAATTTGATTGGCCAAGAGTTACAAACCCTAAAATAACTTTCCCTCTTGAAGGCGAAAACCTTAGAAAGGTTATTGAGCTTGAAGATAAGGCAATAAGTGAAATTTATCAAGCTTTTGATGAAAACCCGGATGATATTGCTGGCTTAGTTATTGAACCTGTTCAGGCAGAAGGTGGAGATAACCATTTTAGAGGGGAGTTTCTTAAAAAACTTCAAGATATTTGTAGAGAAAAAGAAGCTCTGTTTATTCTTGATGAAGTTCAAACAGGTATGGGGCTTACAGGTAATCACTGGTGCTATGAACATTTTGATATTGAGCCTGATTGTGTTGCTTTTGGCAAGAAAACTCAGGTTTGTGGTTTCTTGTGTTCGCCAAGAATTGACGAAGTAAAAGATAATGTTTTCCATGAAGGTTCAAGATTAAACTCAACCTGGGGTGGCAACCTTGTTGATATGGTTCGTTGTCGCAGGTATATTGAAATTATGGAAGAAGAAAATCTTGTAGAAAACGCTAAAGTTCAAGGAGAATATTTGCTTGAACAGCTAAAAAAATTACAAAATGAGCATCCTGATAAATTGTTTAACACCAGAGGCAGAGGCCTGATGTGTGCTATTAACTTTGAAAATACTCAACTTAGAGACAATTTTATTCAAGATTGTTTCAAAAAAGGGCTTATCATTCTTGGTTGCGGTATTTCTGCTGTTAGATTTAGACCTGCTCTGAATATTTCAAGACAGGAGCTTGATGATGGTCTCAATATAATTTCTGATGTTTTGAGATAAAATCTAAACTTGAATAAGTATAATTTAGATCTAAATGCTATCAGGTTTTTTTCACCCACATTGCGGGTAAGAAAACCTGAAGTTCTTTTTTGAGTCTTTATATTATTATTGTAACTTAATATTATACCAATCCACGGAAGTAAACGATATATGGCTTTAAATTATTATAGGGTGTTTTTACCTGCGCAGCACAAAAACACCCTACCTCTATAATCTGGAATCTATAGATTACTTTCAAGGATAAGTATAGCTCAAGAATAAGCTACTTTTTTAACAGGTTTTACGCAACTGAGCAATAATCATTAATATTATTGAATTTTTTAGCTCTAAACGTATGTAAATAATCCTGGTGAGCTGATTCTAGGCTTTGATTAGGATAATGTTCTTTTAAATATAAA
>JBFMGH010000266.1:0-2255 GCA_040752795.1 Cyanobacteriota bacterium | reverse complement strand
CCATTTTTTAGAGGATCGGCCCAACACGCCCCGCACTGGGGGCCTTTTGGGCCCTCGGCAAAAATCTATTTCCGAAACTTTGTGAATAATCCGGGATAAATAAGTCTTTTAAAGATCTTGGCGATCTCGTTTTAAATAAAACTGTATTTAGGCAATAGTTGAAAATAATTTATTCTACAATAAAATAGCCTATGTATACGTTTAAGATAGACCAATAAAAATTATTGAAAAAATTGTTCCTATTTTTTTCAGTTTTGGGCATAAATACTGTTATTTGTCGTTATTAATCCAAAGGTTTAACAATTATTTAAAAATTTTTGTAACACATAATAAAATTAACTATCATATTTTAATTTTAGCTCTTTTTATAAATTTAGGTTTTATTGTTAAATTGAGGAGTTCTCCATATGATTACGGTAAATAATAATGTTCCTTTTAGAGGTAAAATGACAACTATTTTAAATAACGCTAAACAAAAAGAGGTCAGGCAAACTAATAACGAAGAAGATCTTTATGCTTTAAGTTATATGTTAGACATAATTAATCCTAAACATAAGAATACAAAGGTTAATGCTTCTGATGGAACTATTTCTAAAAATAATGATTATGGTTATTATAGTAAAGTAATGATTTCAAGAGAGGATAAATCATTAACAATGTTTAGTTCTTCAGTTCATACTGATACAGTTAGCTTTCAAACAGTAACTAGAGATGACTTTGAAACTACAGAGTCCAAAAACCTTTTTGATAATATTTTTAACCTTTTACAAACTGTTGCTAATAATTTATATAACGGGAAAACCCGTTATAATATTAAATCTGAAGAAATTCTTTCCAGGTATTCAAATAGATTTAAAGAGCTTGGAGACCAAATGATAGAAATAGGTAAAGAACAAATGGGTATTAAAATATCTGATTTTGAACCATAGAATAAGTTGAATGAAATTTATTTTATTGCTACGAATTAAGTTCACTTATCTGTACATAAAATAAAATCAATATATTTCTTTAAATTGAAGATTGAATCCTTTCAGAGAAGCCAACAAAAGCTTGGCCTAGGTTATGTATAGATGAAAGTATCTTCTTTAGCAAATCATGTTGATTTGTTTGTCTCATTTTTAGCTTACTGTCTGTGCTAGAGTAATATAACATGGTAAAGTTTGGCAATATTAAAAGAACGATATAAAATCAACTATGCTTTAAAGAAAATGACATTTATAGATTGAGCCAAAAAAGTTACATCGTGAATCTTTTCTTTGCTATACTAACCCTTGAAAGTAATCTATAGATTACTTTCAAGGATATGTAGAATTGATTTCAACCAGCTTTATATTAAAAGTGAAATTCGATTGAATCAATCATTTCTTTAAATTTATCTTTGTAATTAGGAAAGTTTGCTACAGATGTTGATGTGGTAAAGTTATAATAATTTCCTCCACCATAAGCCTGCCATTGCATTCTTTTCATTGTAGGGTCTTCGTTAGATTCTATAATTACAACACCTTTTACTATATCAACAGGCTTACCGTTTTTCTGAACAGTTATATTTTTTACATAATATTCTTCTAGTTCACCATGTTTTTTACGGTCTTCAGCCTGCTTAATTAAAGCCTGAAATGCTGGCTCTACAGGGAAATCATCACTCATCCAGGTAGCATGAGCTATAAAAGTACCTTTTTCACCATCTAGATCTGTTACACTTACTGTTGATTTTTTAGGATCATCATCTGTTAGGTCCCAGCTACCAGGATATGTAAATTTAAATTTATATTTGGTATTTTCAAAAACTTGAGGTTCGTTGCTTTTAGCAGCTTTAGGTTGATCAGGGTTCTCTGCTGGGGATGTAGAATTATCCTGAGTGGTTGCTTCTGTTTGTTGGGCGGGTTGTTTAAATTTGTTTTTCAAAAATCCCCCAATAGCACTTGCTTCTGGTGCATTTAAGGAAAATGTTACTGCTGCTGTAATCGCTAAAGCTAATAAAACAACAATTCTTCTTTTATTCATACTATTTCTCCTATTTCTAAATATCTCACTATTTAAGTAAGCAAATTATACAATAAAGATATTAACTTTTGTTAATCATTTTTTATAAGTTTATATTATAAACATACTTCATTACTGCTTTCATAATAACGTCAAAGCGGCTGTGCTTTGCACAGCCGCTTTGAAAATTTTATATATATACTATGCTGCCAGATGACAGTCTTTTTGCTTATTACATTATATAAATTCTGATATTTTTCCTGCTATCTCAT
>JBFMGH010000265.1:0-6654 GCA_040752795.1 Cyanobacteriota bacterium | reverse complement strand
AACATTCTAATAATGAACGCATAAATAAAATAGACTTCAGAAAATAAAGGGTTCGGGTGTTATGCCCGCCTTCGGCGGGCATAACACCCTCATGATTTCCAGTTATGTCTCATAATTTCATGCGTTTACTATAACAATTATAATCGTAGAATTAGCTGAGCATTGAAATCGTTTTTTGTTTTATAATAGACTCAGGTAAAATAAATCAATGATGTTTTTAATAAGAGTTTAAACACGGTGCAAAGCAATCAAGCAGAAAAATTATATCTTCAAGCTTGTGCATATCTAGAACAAGGAATGTATGAGCAGGCTATAATATCTTATAACGAGGCTCTGCAAATCAATCCAGACTTCTATGAGGCCAGACTAGATCTGGCTAACCTTTTATTAGAAACTGACCAGCACACCAGTGCTATTAATCAATATAAAATTTTAATAAAAGAAAAATCTAATAATTATTATTTCTATTTTTGCCTAGGCTACTGTTATCATCAGATTAATTCATTAGAAGAATCTATTCTGGCATATCGAAAAGCTGCAGAGCTTCAAAACTCAAACCCCGATATTCATTTTAATCTTGGCATTGTTTATTCAGATATGAAATTGTTTGACAATGCAATCAGAGAATATTTATTAGCTATCGGACTTAACCCTAATTATACTGAAGCTTATGATAATCTGGGCGTAATATATACCAATAAAAACGAAAATGACCTTGCAAAAAATATGTTTGAAACTGCTATTCAAATCAATGACGCTTATCCTCTTTCACACTATAATTATGCCTGTCTGTTAAAAAATGAAGGCAACTTTAAAGAAGCTTTAGAACACTTTTTTAAAGCACTTAATGATGGATATGACACCCCGGAAATACATTTCCATATCGGTGATTGTTATCTTGATCTTGGTGTTACTAATAAAGCAATACATTCATTAGGTAAAGCTTTAAAAATGAATACCAGCAATCCTCTTGTGCATTATAAGCTTGGTGTAGCTTTTTCTGAAATGGGATTATATTCTGAAGCAGTTGCTCACTTAAAAACATACCTTAGAATTAATCCTGATTCACCGGAAATGGAAGAAATTAATCTTATTCTTTCTAGTTTGCAGGATGCTTTGTACTAAACTTTTGCAAGCTCTTTAAATCTTTGATCAAACTTAAATTTTCCAAGACGTCTTTGTGCTGCCTCGTAATATAATTCTTCATAAGATTTAGCAGAACCTTCCCAGGTAAATCTACGCTCCATTGCTGTTCTTTTTAATTTATCAATTGCTTGTGGATTATGATAGTATGTATAAACAGCCCAGGCTACAGTATTGTATAGTGCATGAGAAGAAAATTCATAGAATTTAAACCCTGTACCTGTACCTGTGTATTCATTATAATTTTCAACAGTATCATTTAATCCACCTGTTGCCCTGACAATTGGTAATGTGCCATATGCCATGCTAAACATCTGATTAAGACCACAAGGTTCAAATTTTGACGGCATCAGGAAAAAATCTGATCCTGCTTCAATAATGTGAGCCAGTGTATTGTTATAACCAAAATAAGCAGCAAATTTATCCTTAATTTTATGTGCAACATCTCCAAAATAAAAATGTGACCACACTTCTCCAGATCCTAACATGACAATTTGAACATCTAAATCTAACATGCCATATATAGTTTCAGCTAATATATCTATACCCTTTTGCTTTACAAGCCGGGTTATAATACCAATCAAAGGTACATCAGGTCTCTCAGGCAATCCGAATATTCTTTGCAGGTCTCTTTTGCAAACAGCCTTACCTGATAAATCATTAATAGAAAAGTTTTGTGCAATATGTGAATCAGTTTCAGGATTCCAGATATCATAATCAATTCCATTTAAGATACCAAATAAATCTCCTGCTCTCTCTCTTACTACGCCATCTAGAGACCATCCAAATTCAGGAGTTTGTATCTCATGTGCATAACTGTCACTTACAGTATTAATCAATGTTGAATGTAATATACCACCTTTTAAAAGATTGGTTTTGTTATACATTTCAAGGTTAAGATAATTAAAATAATCCCAGCCAATACCTAAAACATCCATCAAACCTTCATAAAAATCACCTTGATGTTCCATGTTATGTATTGTTAAAAGTGTTCCGGCTTCATTTAAGAATGCATCATGTCTATATGCTGTATTCAAAAGCACTGGTATAACAGCTGTATGCCAGTCATTTACATGTATAACATCGGGTTTAAAATCAAGCATTTTACACATTTCAAGGGAAGCTCTTGATAAGAAAACAAACCTGTTGTCATTATCCATAAAACCTTCACCAGATTCATCTGTATATAAATTCTCTCTACCATAATAATGTTCATGTTCTATAAAATAAATTGGCACGTCAGTTTCAGGTATTCGACCTTCCATAACGCCACACCACAATTCTCCAATTATACCCATTGGCACCCCTAACGGCCCGCCAACAGGTTTGAGATTCCATTTGTCCTTGTCCACACAATAATAACGAGGCATAACAATTCGCACATCGTGCCCTAGCTTTTGCAGTTCTTTTGGCAATGAGCCTACTACATCAGAAAGACCTCCTGCTTTTGCAAAGGGTACTACTTCTGATGCTACTATCAGTATATTTAATTTTTTTAACATTTTTTCAATCCTTATTTATGTCTCTAAAATCGTTTTAGCTATAGTTTTTGTTTATCAGTCAAACATTATATCGACAGCACAAACTTTACACAAGTTTTTATATCTTTTTAGGTTTATAAATAGCAATTTTAGTAAAATTTCTTAAAAAATATTAACATTAATATTGGATTATCTATTTTTTTAATGTAATACGTTTAAGCTATACTGATCCTTGAAAGTAATTTATAGAATCTAGATTACAGAGGTAGGGTATTTTTGCCAGCTGCGATGGCAAAAATACCTTATTATATTCTATCAGGAACAATCTATTATTTATGTAGAATAATATATTATTTAAATAGAGCCAATGTTATAATTATTTTTTAACTCACTTAATAAATTTTTTTAATTCAGTATAGCTTAAACAATAACAGATATTGTTTATACCCTATTTAATAACAGCAAGCAATATTTATGTATTGCTTGCTGTTATTTTTACGCTATACCTGACTAATGCTTGCAAATACAAGAGCAAGTTTTATTGTATATTTTTTCAAGCTCTTTTTCATCAGCCTCAACCTGTGTAGGCTCGCCTGCAATTTTCATTGCACTATTAACATCTTTTAAGCCATTACCAGTAATCATTATTAATATTTTTTCTTCAGAATTAACAAGATTTTTTTCAACTGCTTTTTTAAGTCCAGCATAAGATGTAACACCTGCTGGCTCTCCAAACACACCTGTCACTCTTGCTACATCTTTAATTGAATTTAGTATTTCATCATCTTTTACTGTTACAGCAAATCCATTGGATTCTTTAACAGCCATTACTGCAGCCTTACCATCTCTTGGAACTGATACGGATATACTATCAGCTACAGTACAACCAGACACTTCTCTTATTTGTCCGTCTCCATCGACTGCAAGTTGAACTGAATTTGAATGTTCAGCCTGACAGGCTACTAACCTAGGAAGTTTATCAATAAAACCAATTTTATATAAGTCTGTAAATCCTTTCCATATTCCACTAATAATATTACCATCACCTACTGATACAAAAACTAAATCTGGAACAACCCATTTAAATTGTTCTGCTATTTCAAATGCTGCACTCTTTTTACCTTCTCTTGTATATGGGTTATAGCCAGTATTTCTGTTATACCATCCATATTTTTCTGTAGCTTTAAGACACAAATCAAATGCCTGATCATATGTTCCATTAACTGTAATAACATTAGCCCCAAACACCAGAAGTTGTGTTATTTTAGCTACAGGGGCAGTCTTAGGCACAAATATAATATTTTTTATTCCAACACTGGAAGACAAACAAGACATTGAAGATGCAGCATTGCCAGTAGATGCACCTGTAACCAGATCAATATTATCGTCAAGCGCTTTTGCCAGAACCATTGCACTTGCTCTATCTTTAAATGATGCGCTCGGATTTCTCCCATCATCTTTTAAATATAGATTTTTTAGACCTAGATTATTTCCGAGCTTTTGAACTTTATATAATGGTGTTCCACCTATAAGAGGGTTTTCAACCTTTGAATTAACAGGGTATAAAGGTGAATATCTCCATATTGATCTATCGTTATTGTTCTCAAGTTCCTTTTTTGACCATGTTTTCTTTATTTTTTCATAATCATAAACAACCTGAAGGTTGCTATTACATTTTAAACATTGATACTTAGTTTCATTTAAGTTAAACTCTGCTCCACATTCAATACATTTAAATCCTACAGAATTATTCATCTTTATTACCCCATTTATTTACTAAAACAAGAAGTGCACTGATTATAAATCAAAACACTTTCAGTTAAAAGCAGATATATTTAAAATTAATTATGGAATAATTGTTGTTCCTGCTTCCCCATCTACTGCCTGTAGAATATTCTGGGGTGAAGTAATTATAGCTTTATTACCTGTAGTTTGAACAAAGTCAATGCATGCATTTATTTTTGGAAGCATACTTCCTTTTGCAAAATGACCTTCATTAACATATTGCTCGGCTTCAGCAATTGTCATTTGAGATATAGCACAGGCATTTTCCTTTTTAAAATTTAAATATACTTGCTCTATTGCTGTTGAAATTAAAAACAAATCGGCTTTAAGTTCTTTGGCCAATAAGCATGTTGCAAAATCTTTATCTATTACAGCTTCTGCTCCCCATATTTTACCTTCCTGCTCAACAACAGGTATCCCACCCCCACCAACTGTTACTATTACTATATCATCTTCTAACAACTTTTTAATAGCAGGCAATTCTAATATTTTTACCGGCAATGGAGATGGCACAACCCTTCTCCAGCCCCTTCCAGCATCTTCGGTGACACTCCACCCATCTTTAGCCTGATGAGCTAGTGCTGTATTCTTGTCCATAAAAGTTCCTATAGGTTTAGTCGGACACTTGAAGGATGGGTCTGCTTTATCAACTACTGTTTGAGTAACTAGAGTTACTACTGGCAAAGGGTCCATTCCTCTCCATTGAAAGGCATTATACATTGCTTTTTGAATCTGATATCCAATCTCTCCTTGAGTATTTGCCCCACAAGTATCAAGGGGTAGCATATGCAATTCATTCTGAGATAACTCTGCTCTTCTTAAAATAAACCCTACCTGCGGACCATTGCCATGTGTTATTATTACTTTATATCCCTTTGTTATTAAATCAACAATATGCTTGCAGGTATCTGATGCTGCTTTATACTGACTAAAAATACTAATATTTTTCGTATCTGTAATTAAAGAATTACCTCCAATAGCGATAACCGCAAGTTTTTTTCCCATTATTTTCTCCCTTGTAGAAAAAACCTCTAACATTCATTCTTTACCATTACTTCTCAAAATATATTAATAACTATAATTAAATAATTCAACTAAGTTTTTTGTCACAAGAATTTTTTGCAGGCATAATTTAAGATTTCTTGCCAGAAAAAAAATGGCTTATGGTCTGTATTTAAGACTATAAGCTATCTTTAAATTAATTAATTTTACCCGAAATCCTTATATATGTTAAACCCATAATATTTATAACGCTTTTAACTGTTTATAATTATCATTTTATTAGAACCAGATGGGGATAATTTATTTTGCTGGGTATGTTTTAAGTTTTTATCCAATTGTAATTTTTTTAACTGGGTCTGATCAAGCTTTTTTATTGTTTCTACCTGAAGGTGATTGTTATTAATTCTATATGCGCTTATTTGTTTTACCTTTTTAAGCATTTTTCCAGGTGGCTCTGGTTGAGGGTTAAACATGCGATCACTACCAGGCATTGAAAATTTATTAGACTTAAATGAAGGTACATCTTTAATAGATGATTGTTGCTGATATTTGCCATTAACAAGATTTGTGTTTAATGTATCTGTAGTTCTGGCAAAAACTGTTGAGCTTGTTAAGATTGTAATCATTAAAACGGTTCCTAATACTATATTTGAGTTCTTCATTATCTTTCCTTTCTTAAGAAAACTGTGTTAAACGTTTTTTTATTTTGTACTATCTTTTTATAATATGTTTTTTGCTGCTGATAATTATAAGTTAGGTTACTTTTTTATAAAAAATTATGTGAAAATTACCAGTTCTTTTTTCAAAATATTGATAGCAAAATTACTATTCTGGAAGCATTTACAATCATATCAAGATATTCCACTTTGCAATATCTAAAATATATTTTTCATTATCTTAAATCTAAAATCATATTTATAAATTTAATTAACAAAGACTTGTGCATAAGTGTATATATTCTCAAAAAAGCTAAGGTAGCAGAGAAATAGTGCTTAAACCCTTTCCTCGTTAACTACTGTTCCCAGATATTTTATACACCATTAGTTATGCAGAGGTCTCAATATGAATAAAAATGGTGCCTTGATTAGCAATCAAAGCACCGGGAATTTTATTTTAATTATATGTAATAAGTCGTCACTTGGGTGACACTTTAACAAAAAATCAAGCAACTTGAATGATGTTTTTATCAACCTCCATTTTACGACAAACGGCCAGTTTTTGTACTGGAAATAAACCTTTAATG
>JBFMGH010000264.1:0-114769 GCA_040752795.1 Cyanobacteriota bacterium | reverse complement strand
CCTGCTGCGCAGGCAAAAACACCCGACCTCTATAATCTGAAATCTATAGATTACTTTCAAGGATCAGTATAACATAGAACACGCCCTACAAAAGTATAAATAGAGTAAAGAAAAAAGGTTTGTAGACGCAAAGAATCATCAATAGTTTTAGATATTTTGAGAAGCTAAAATTGATAGAGCTTAAAAAGAGAAGCATTTTTAAATTGACGAATAAAAATGAAAATATATTAAGTAAAGAGAAGTTAATAAATGATCTAATAAGATCATTGTTAAGATACAAAAGAATCCTCCCCCTACAACCTGACCAACAGATTTCAATAAAAAGCAAGAAGACCCCTAAATGCCTGAAAGTATTTAAATATAAATATTTTTAAACAAAAATATTTATGAACATGTAAGTTATTGATTATGTTAGACTATTAAATACTCAATAAAATACTTATTTATAAAGTTAAATGCAAAATATCAATACTTATAACAGGTTAAAAAAATGCAGGAAAAAGAACAGGTCGACATTTTTAACAGGAGAGTTCTGAAACCTCCTAAAGATGAAATACTCCGCATAATAAAAAAACAAGGCGGAGCAACAGTAGACGATATAAGCCAAAATCTAGCACTAGCCTCTACCAGTATCAGGCAACATTTAGCAGCTCTTGAAAGAGATCAATTAGTTAAATCTATGACCATAAGAAAAGGCGCTGGAAGGCCCAAAATATTATATTCTCTAACTGAACTTGCCAATAACCTTTTTCCCAAGCGATATGACTTCCTATTAAGTATGATATTAGACGAAATAGAACGCATAGACGGGGCTGAGAAAGTTGACCTTATATTTGACAACATAGCTGGAAGGGTTTACAACATTTGCCAGGGTGCATTAGAAGACAAAACGCTGGATGAAAAAATCGAAACAATGACTTCTCTTGTAAGAGCATGGGGTTCAATGGCAGAATGTGAAAAAATTTCTGAAAAATACTATGTAATAAGAGAATACAATTGTGACTTCTATAATTCAGTGCTTAAATATAACCTTTTAAGCAAGTTTGCACTGAAAATATTACAAAAGGTTCTTCAAAATGCAGAATTAGACTGCAAAATTGAAACCAATAAAAGCAGTGGTGTAGATTTTTGCTCTTTCTACATAAATTGCAACTAACAAATTTTTTTAACCTTAATAGTTTTTGCCCTACTGATAACACAGTATCCTTTAATACTCATCCTCGAGATCTTCTTCAATTTTAGAAGTATAATCTTTATAAAGCTCTGCGAAACTACCTAAAGGAGGGCGGGCTTTCTTATATCTGGTTGAAGATGACACTGGCTTATTGTCTAATTTTGAATCAATCTGTTCTTCTACAAAATCATCAAAATCTGTAAACTCAGTCAGTATGTTGATACTGTTACTAGTACATCCTATCACAAGCTGCCTACCTTTAATCTCTACTAAATGTATGCTTTTACCCTGACCTAAAGAAGTAGAAGATACTATTTTAAAGTTACTACCTCCCATAGAAGATAACGTTTTCAGGCCAATAGAATCTCCTCCTTTATAAAAAACATTTATCAGCCAGACAGCTATGAATATTAAAGGTATAACAATAACCAGTGCACCAATCAAAGTAAGAAGCATGCCCATAAAATCAATCTCATTATTTTTTACTTCAACGACTTTCATATTTTCATTGTTAGTTTCAGGGTTTAGATTTAATGGTGTTTGCTCTGGATCAGTAACAGTTTCCTTTTTATCAGCGTTAACATCAGAAACTATTTCTTTATTATTAGCCTGCACTAAAAGATTTTTATCTGCTTCATGTTTTATTTCTGGTGTTTTATGAATAATTTCTACAGTATTATCAACTTTCAAGCTAGATTTATCATTTATTTCATTTTTTACTTCAGGTTTTATTTCTGCTTTCTTATCATTATCAGGTATCTTTATATTTTTGAGTTTTATTTCATCATTTTTAGCTTTATTATCAGGTTCTTTTTTAATAACTGGAAGCTCTTTTGGTTTTACTGCAACTTTAGGAGCATCGGTTTTATGTATTATTTGAGGTTGAATAACAGGAAGAGGAGTAGTAATAACTGAATCATTCTTCTTCTCTTCTTTCTTTGGCTCAATTTTGCTAGCAATTTTAGCAGGCTCTTTTTTTAACTCTGGTGCAGGTTTATTTTCAACCGGTTTAGCTATAACAACTGGTTTATTATCACTTTTAGGTTTTACAACCGGAGCTTTTACAGGTTCTGTAACTGGTTCAGGCTTAGCAGTTACCTTGATAGATTCCTTAGGCTTTTCATCAACCTTTTCTGTTTTTACAGGAGACCCTTCTACAACATGATATCTAACATCTTTAATCTTAACATTAGGGTTATCAAGGTCTATCAAAACCCGTGCCGTACCACCCGGAAGGTTACCAACTTTTATATCATTACTTTTAACTAACCCACTGGAAGCTGATGTATCTTTAGATACTGATCCCTGCTGTGTAACCTGCATTAAATCAATAACATACTTATCATCTTTATATTTTCTGTGGCTTAACTGTGGCTTTACATTTACATCCGAAGAATTAATATAAACATCAACTACAACAGAATCATCTCCGGCAGATTGTACCTTAACACTATTCACTGTATTAGAGAATTCTTCTGCATAAGTTGCTATAAAACATGTAAATAAAACAGCTATAACAGGAATAATCACTTTTATTGTCTTATAAAACAATCGTAAAACTCCTTATAATTTGCTCAAAATTGTCAGTAATATAATTAATTATACAGCTATAAAGTCAATTGAGCTATGTAATTAAGATTAATAAATTGTTTTTAAAGGAATTAACAAACGAAATTTAGGTATTTATATTTTTATAATGTAAATAATGTTACACGGAAAGTGTAAATATTTGTAAAATTCATGTATATGTTCAGGGTTTTTTAGTAAATATAACCAAATTGTTTGTTTTTATAAATATACAGTGCACTGGACTGATTTGCTTGGGGAAAATACAAGAAGCAACTAAAACTAAGACAACCTCTCACCTGAAAGAATACAGGCACCACTAAAACCTCATACTCCAGCACTAACAATAAGTGCATACTCTCTTAACTTAAGGGGTACTACCGTTGACAGTTCGTCTTAACTATGGACTAAATCAGGCAATGATAATGCAGCAATTGAAAGCTGCTCAGAATCGTGTGCAACAACTGCAACAACAAATATCAACTCAGAATACCCCCGAGCCAACTAAACCTCAAGAACTACAACAACAAAATAACCCACAAAACACGGGCAATTTTGATGCTCTAAATCATGTTGCAGCAATGAATATATATAATCACAAAGAACTGTCAACCACACAGCAACAGGGTGCTTTAGAACTTTTACAACCACAAGATGCTAAAAATAAGAAATCTAACCTTGTTTCAGAATTAGAAAAAGCTAATAGCGATGTTCAGACTCAAGAAAAGCTTCTCGGAGAAGTACAACCTTCAACTGGCAACAAAAACCCTGAATTAGATAAATTAAAACAGAATCCTTTATTTGAGAAGCTTCCTAATGAACTTAAATCCAGACC
Organism: Cyanobacteriota bacterium; assembly: GCA_040752795.1. Classification (GTDB taxonomy): domain Bacteria; phylum Cyanobacteriota; class Vampirovibrionia; order JBFMGH01; family JBFMGH01; genus JBFMGH01. The sequence continues at coordinate 111,194 of JBFMGH010000264.1, read as the reverse complement.
AGATGTAGGACAATTGATTAGCGAAGTAGGAGAAGAGGCTCTTCTTGATCCTGAAAAAGCTGTACAATCACTAGTTGATCAAGCACTAATGGGCAATAAAAAAGCTTTCGAAAAACTTAATGAATATAGTAAAAACCCATATGATAAACTGCAAGAAAGCGCCGGTAAAGGCATGGAAAAAGTTATCAGCGGTGCAGAAAACAGACCAAAGATTTTAGAAATGATTGCCGGCACTCCTACAGAAAAATCTAATGAAGCTGCTGCAAAATTAATGAATTTATCTGACAGAAACCCTCGTGCACAACAAAGTTTCGAAGGGTTGCTACAAAAAGGAGCTATTAACTTCACTAAAGTAGCCAGTCAGGCTAAGGATATGGATCCTGGACATGCTGCTAAATCCATTAATCAGCTAATGATAAGAGGTAATTTATCTAAAGAAGACCGCAAAGGCGCAGTAAATATATTAGGTCAAATCGCTAAAGAATCTCCAACTGGTGCAGCAGGTCAAGATGCAGCAAAAGGACTGACAAGAGCTGTTAAATCTGACTCAATGGATGTAGCAAAAGGCGCCGCTAACGAGCTAAAAGAAGCAACATTAAGTGGCAACCAGGATGCATTATCTGGATTACAAAAGCTATCTAAATGTGATGATCCTTCAAGAGCAGCATTAGCATTAACACAACTTGGTGAAGTAGCTATGTCAGGAACCAGTGGTTCTGTTGAAGCATTAACAACTATTACCAAAGTGGCTCAGGATCCTGGAACGAATGGGAATGTAAGATCTCATGCAGTAGACACATTAGGCAAAGTTGCCGAAAAAGGTGGAGTTAACGGCAAAGAAGCAATCGATACAATATCAAATATTTCAGTAAACAAATCCAACCCTGCTAACGCTCATGCATTTAATCTTGTAGGAAAAATGAATGATTCAACATTAGGTATCAAACCAAATACAGATGTTCAAAATCCAAAAGATAAATCAAATTTAAGCGACACAGAAACATATAAAAAAGTCATGGCAACTCAACAGCAAATGAATGCTCTTTCTCAACAACCGACAGGTTTCTTCAATAAGTTGGCTTTACAGTTCATGCCCGCAGTGTAATTTAAGCTGTAATAGAAAACTTTGTTAAATATTTCTTAAAATTAGTTTCAATTCGTAGCATAATGTGTAAAAATAAAATTGTGCCCTAGTAGCTCAGTTGGATAGAGCACGCGCCTTCTAAGCGTGTGGTCGTTGGTTCGAATCCAACCTAGGGTGCTTTTTCTTTTGTATCAAATATACTCAAGCAACAACCTTACTAAAATAGCCCCTATTAACAAAAATCAAGCTTTAACAAATAATATCAAAGTTTATTGCATTTATTGAATTTTATTTAAGGTGACTATAAGATAGAGAATAAAAGCTTTTATAACAAGCATTAATGCCTATGACAACCCTGAAAAGTTTTATTTATTCGTTATACAATACATTGTAAAATAATCCCGTATTAATATAAAATAACAGAATAGTAATTATGCGCTTGTAGCTCAGTTGGATAGAGCGACGGTCTCCGAAGCCGTAGGTCGTGGGTTCAAATCCCGCCAAGCGCATTTAGTATATAAAGTTAAATCATAAATTAAAAAAGCGAGACAGCTGAAGATCTATTTAAATAGTTATTTTTATGCACAAGAAATACCCCTATAAGACTAAATTTTAGAAAAACGAATTGATAGCGCAAAATTTTTTGATATTTCAGCTGCTAATTACAGAACCACTAATAGTCAATCGCAATTAAAAACTGCATAAGCCATACATCCACATAACCTTAACCAAAAGATTAATGGAATTTCCAAAGGTAAATAATAGTTAAAATGGATATATAACTTTTTAACCCAAAAACATATCCCAGTTTAATATTTCATCTTCAAGTATATCTTTTATAGGTTTTTGACCTAATATTAAGTCATAGTATTTTGGCTCGATACCTGTACCCGGTCTCTTTATTTCAAGCATTTTTTCAGTTATTACAGTACCGCTTTTTATCTCACAACCAGCTACCAAGCTTTTTCTGTTTATGTGAATAGATGACAATTCACATCTGGCAGGTTTTTTTATACCATCACCCAGAGCTGTTTCAATATTTCTAATTGATTCAACAAGAAATTTTAACTCATCAGGTTCCACTGATGACTTATGATCAGGGCCTGGAAAGTTTCTACTCAAGGTATAATGTTTTTCAATTACACATGCACCCATAACAACTGCTGAAATAGCAGCTTCAACCCCTCTAGTATGATCAGAATAGCCTACTGGCAGTTTGAAAGTACTTTTCATCGTTGGTATAGCATTCAGATTTATCTCATTCATAGGCGCAGGATAGTGAGAAACACAGTGCATCAAAACAACCGGAAGATGATTAATAGGTTGTTTCATAATACTACTAAAAGCGAAAAGTGCTTCTTCAATCTCTCTGAGATAACCCATACCTGTAGAAAGTAAAATCGGAACATTCTTTGAAGCAATGTGTTTCAAGAGTGGTATATTTGTTAAATCACTGGATGAAACCTTATATGCTCTTGCCTCAAGCTTTTGCAAAAGATTTACACTTCCAAAATCAAATGGAGTCGCAAGAAATTCAATTCCTAGTTCTTCACAATAATCTATTAATTCAATATAATGCTGCAAAGAAAGTTCCAACTTTTCTATTAACTTAATGTCTACACCTGTTGTACGATAGTCTCCCTGAGGGGCTCTGGAACTTATCAACTTATTAGCTTTGAATGTCTGAAATTTTACAGCATCAGCACCTGCTTCATAAGCAACATTAATAAGTCTTTTAGCTAATCCTACATCACCATTATGGTTAATACCTGCTTCAGCAATAATAAAAACAGGGCTTCCGTCTTCACCTATCGTTCTATTACCAATTTTAATCAACTCTAAATCCTTTCTAGTAGAAACTCTGCCATCTTAAGATCTATATCCCTGTCAATATCAACTGATCTTTCGGGAGGCATTATATAAGCAAGTGTCTTATCTCCTGATATACTCTTATCTTTTAAGAAACATTCTGTATAAAATGCGTAAATAGAACCATTTATTAAATAGAAACTCTTTTCATGCAAATCAGCAGATTTAACACCTGTAATTGAAATTATATCACTTATGTATCCTTGACCTGTAATAGTTCTGTACCACAATGGTGATTTGTCTGACTTATAAACACTAACTATTCTATTGGCATTTGAATTAACAAGCATTTCTAAAGATTGATTAATATCTACAACTTTTCTCAAAGGAGATGTTGGCTGAAGTATAATAATAATATCAGGTTCTATTGATAATTTAGTATTATAATAATCCAGTATATTTATAATATAATCCTCAGGCGGTGAATTATCCAGAGATAAGTGCTCTGGTCTTAGAAATGGAACTTCAGCATTATAATTTTTAGCAACATTCGAAATTGTTTCGCTATCTGTAGACACAACTACTCTATCTATATAAGAGGATTTAAAAGCTTCTTCAATACTATAAGCAATAAGTGGCTTTCCACATAAGGACACAATGTTTTTTCCAGGCAACCTCTTAGAACCACTACGGGCTGGTATTATAGCAAAAACAGTTTTATTTTCTATCATTGATTAAGTATTTTCCCCTCAAAAATATCTTTTACATGCTGAGCCTGTTCAGAAAGATCCGGCGAAAAAGGCTGTGTTTGCTGACCAGAAAACGATTCTGCTTCTATTTCAATAGAAGTTTCATCTTTTTCAAGATCAACCTGCTGTTCTTTAGAAACTGGTATAACAACTTTAGGCTCATCAACTATTTTTTTTTCAGTTTTAACTGCAACATCTAAAGTTATTTGCTTTTTTTTAGCATGCTCTTGATCAGATAATAGCTTAAAAGTTAATACTGGTGACTTACCTAAAACCTTTTTAAGTGAGTCTTCTAACGATTTTAATTTTTTAGGATTTTTGATATCAACAATAAATATATCTTGAGAGAAAGCAATAACAACTTCCTGAGGTGTAATAGCAAGAGGCACTGCAAGACTAGAAAGCAACCCTCTTGTTGGTGGGCTATCTATAGAATTAAGTACCGCTTTCCACAAAGCATCAACTGATTCAGAGGCCGTTTCTAAAGTCGATATAAAAGTTGACTCCTGTTCTTCAACAACAGATTCATTAGCTACTTCAGTTTCAACTTTTTGATTTTCAATTTTTACTTCTTGTTTTTCTGGCTCAATGGTAGGCTCAACTGCTAAAGTCTTTTTATCTATCAGGGGTAATGGTTTAGCAGTTTCTCTAAGCTCATCAGAGTTTTTTAAAACAACCTTTTCTGTTTTCTGTTCTTCCTTCCTGGAAATTTGTTCAGTTTTAACTGATTTAGGAGCTGTTATTCTGGGTATATCAGGCTTAACATATCTTTTTTCACAAGACAATGTTAACTCAGGAGGAACATTACCAGAAGCTACTATACATTCTAATTCTTCTACACGCTTCTGCAAATCCTCAAGAATCAGAATATCATGCCTATAACATATTGATAACAAACCAACTTCAAGCCATAAGGTAGGTTGTGAAGCATTTCGAACCATTCGTTCTGTATATGCAAGCCTATCTATTATCTGAGCAATCTCTATTTGTTTAAATTTTGCGGCTATTTTTCTGAGTTCATCATAAAATTCTTCAGAGGCATCTATTATATCCCTAATATCATCTTTAACAGTAGATGCTATAAGTAAATTACGAAAGTGAATAGTCAGTTCTTTAATAATTTGAATAGGTTCACTTCCAAGAGACATTATATCATTAGTTATTTTTAAAATTTCAGCACCATTATTATCAGCAATAGCTTCAGACAGGTCCACAAGCATATCTTCTGGCAGGGCCCCAATCAGGCTAAGAACATCTTTAATACTTATACACTGATTAAGGTCAGACAAAACACTGATTTGATCCAGTAAGCCTACAGCATCCCGAAGGCCACCAGAAGATCTTCTGGCTATTAAATTTAATGCATCTTCTGATATCTTAATATTCTCAACTTCAGATATATATTTTAATCTTTCAACAATGGCTTTTTGAGAAACGCGTCTAAAGTCAAACCTCTGGCATCTAGAAATTATTGTTTCAAGAACTTTATGAAGTTCGGTTGTAGCAAGTACAAATATAACTTTAGATGGCGGTTCTTCAAGAGTTTTAAGCAAAGCGTTAAAAGCTGCAGAACTGAGCATATGGACTTCATCTATTATATAAATCTTATAACGTCCTGCGACAGAAGCATAGTGGACTTTTTCAATCAATTCTCTAGCATCATGAACTGAACTATTACTTGCTGCATCAATTTCAATAACATCAATAGCTGTACCATCAGTTACATTATGACAACTTGAACACACTCCACATGGTTCAGGGGTAGGACCTTTCTCGCAGTTTAATGATTTAGCCAATATCCTTGCCGAAGAGGTCTTTCCAGTGCCCCTTGGGCCTGTAAAAAGATATGCGTGCGCTATCTTATTATTCAATATAGCATTTGAAAGTGTTTGAGCAATTGAACCCTGGCCCACCAAATCTTTAAAAGTTTGAGGACGATACTTTCTATATAGTGGAACATACGTTTGTAGCAATTTTATTACTCTCTAAAACTAATTAAAACTCAGAAACAATGGTAAAGTGCAATAATAGCAACAAGAAGTTTATAACATAAAAAGAATATATTTTAAAAGGTAATTTAAATCTGAGAAAGGACAAGAAAAAAGTTTTTTATAAAATTATTATTATTTATAAGCAATAAACCCTTACATCAAGAACTTACAGGAGAAGAAGCGTTTAAAAGTTTTTGCTAAACTATTATCAATTGCTGCCGATTAATAGAACAGCAGGAATAATTACTATTCCAGAGATTCTTCAAATTTGAACAGGGAGTTGAAAATGGCAAAAATCATAGATAATCCTCTAGGGCGCAGGATGATAAAGCTGACAACAGACGATGTACTTATGATAGTATCTATATATCAGCAACAATGTAATTGTAGAGATTATACTTACGATGAAGTAAGACAAGTCATAGATGCTAATAGGTTTTTCCTTCCAGAAGACTGTTAAAAAGACTTTAACAATCTAAAAAGCCATTCATTTAAAATGAATGGCTTTTTAATTAAGAAAAATTGACAAAATATCTTTACATAAAAATAATAAAAAAAATATTTTAAAAAATGCCCTCATAAGAATTTTCAGTTTATTTACACTTATATTGTCAGTCATCAAATTATATCAAACACCTACAATTTAAGTAGGTTTTTTAGTATCATGTTTTGGATAAGATTAATCAAACTAATAAATTTTAGTTTATCAATGCGTAGGGTGTGTGGACAATAGAGAAATGATGCAAGAAACAACGAAAGAAGGTAAAACAAAGCGTTTCACCAAACAACGTCAAGCTATTCTTGATACATTAAAGGAAACAAAATCCCATCCAGACGCTAACTGGGTATATGGCAAAGTCATTAAAAAAATTCCTAACATCAGTTTAGGTACTGTTTACCGGAATTTAAATATACTCAGTGAAGAATGTCTTGTTAATGAGCTGACGTTCCAGCCAGGCTTATCCAGATATGACGCAGATACCAAGCCTCATCATCACATTATGTGCATAAAATGCTTTAAGATTGACGATATTGAATTTAAGACAGACTGCGATGTCAATTCTGATCTAAAGCAACAACTCATTAAGGATCTTGGATACAAGGATCTTAATTGTGAAATTCTTTTCAAAGGTATCTGTAAAGACTGTAAGGAAAAAGAATAAACATAAAATAGTGACGCTTTTTTAGAAGCTATCACTATTTATATCTTTAGTCATTAAGATAAGCTTAAAAATAAATTATTCCGCTGGTTTATCAATTGGATCAGCATCGGTTTTTGTTGGTTCTGATTCCTTGCTTTCTACAGGGGCTTCTTTCTCTTCGGTTTTATTAACCTTATCCTTAAATATAGTTGAAGCTCCAATAATACTAAGAAGTGACATCATAACACCAGCCATAACAGCTACAGCTTTAACAAATTTATTTGAACTTTTTGAACCTTTATCAACAAATTCTTTAATTTTTTGAGCATTTTTTGCTAAAAACAAACCAACAACAGTAACTACAGCGGCCAAACCAGCTTTTATTGTATTTTCATCTGGTTTTGTTGTTGCTTTATCAAGAACATTCTTGCCTAAATCTACAACATCGTCAAACTTACCTTTTTCATCACCTTTGAAGGCAAGAGACTGAGCCTGATTCATTTTTAACTGAGGCTGTACCCTAACCTGGGAAACTCCATACATTCTACTTTCTCCTTATATCATTAAACTGGTTTTTTCTAATACCTCATATGAAAAAAACCTCCTGAAAAAAAAATTTGTCATGAGATTTGATAAATTTATAAGATATGTAAAGCAAATTTTATAGAGTAATACTCAGGTTATTTTAGACTTAAGTTCTGAAATAATTGATGATAAAGCAGGTTTAGCATTAATTTCTTCTTTCATCTTTTCATAAGCATAAATAATAGTTGAATGCTTTTTACTAAATATGCTTCCAATATTAGGGAAACTAAGCTGTGAAACCTCTCTAATCAGATATATAGCTACCTGCCTGGCCTGAGATACTGTTTTCATTCTACTAGAACCTTTGATATCAGATGAGGATATCTCATAATAATCTGCCACAAGGTCAATAATTTTATCAGGAGTGACTGTTTTAGTTTTACTTGTTGAATATATTAAACTTTTAACAGACTCAACATTCATAAGGCAACCCGTTATACCTACAAATGCAATCACTCTATTGAGTGCTCCTTCAAGTTCCCTGATATTATTCTGATATGCTGAAGCAATTAACTCTAAAACCGCATCAGGAATATCCATTTTGTCTGCTTTGGCTTTATTTTTCAAAATTGCAACCCTTGTTTCAAGATCAGGTGCTTGAATATCTACCATAATTCCCCATTCAAACCTTGAAACCAGCCTCTCTGCAAGCCCTACTATTTTTTTTGGAGGCCTATCACTAGACAAGACAATCTGTTTACCTGATTCATAGAGAGTGTTAAAAGTGTTAAAAAACTCCTCCTGCGTCCTTTCCTTTCCCTCTAAAAACTGAACATCATCAATAAGAAGCAAGTCTATATCTCTGTATCTAGAGCGAAAATCACTGGAAGTATTTCTTCTTATAGACTCAATAAGATCATTTGTGAAAGATTCTGCAGACGTATATTTAATTTTACCTAGCCCTTTACTATATAAATAATGGCCAATAGCTTGCATCAAATGAGTTTTACCTAAACCAACACCACCATAAATAAACAATGGATTGTGAGACTTACCAGGATTTTCTGCTACTGACTTTGCTACAGAATAAGCAAATCTATTGTTAGGCCCAATAACAAACGTATCAAAGGTATATTTCAAGTTCAAGCTTTTATTTAACTTCTTCAAATGCTCAGAATGAGGAACATATGTTTTAGTTTGAACTTCACCCGAAGAAGTAACGGAAGATTCAATATACTCTGTTTTATCTTCATCATACAATTCCGGTTTTATTTCAAGCTTAATTTCAATATCTTTACCTATTTCTTCCTTTATAGCAATAGATAGATTCTTCATTAAGTTAGATTTTATCCAATTCTTAAAGAAATTATCAGGGACTGCTAAATAAATGTTTTGTTCATCAGCACTTAAGAACTTAATAGGCTTAATCCAGCCTTCATACTGAGGTTGAGACAATTGATGTGACAAATTTTTTACAATTTTTTCCCACATAACCAAATAATTGTTGAAATTTCTCGAACTTAATAATAGTATCTTAAAAGTATCTTTAAATCTTTATTAAGTTAAGTTTATGTTAATTTTCATTGATGCTAATACATGACAATAGTAAAGTATAACTAAAAGAATGCTATAAAACAAACCAATGAGGTTAAAACGATGAAGAGAACGCTCGAAGGTACCAGAAGAAAAAGACAAAAAGTAAGCGGATTCAGAGCAAGAATGGCTACACCTGGAGGCAGAAACGTTATTAAATCCAGAAGAGCCAAAGGACGCAAAAGATTAAGCATCAGGTAAGAGTTCGTGCTGCCTAAAGATGAACGCTTAAGAAAAAAGAAAGAATTTGATAGAGTTTTTAAACTCAAGTGTTCAGCAGCTACCAAAACAATTGTTATTTACATAGAAACAAAAAACCCTGATCTAAATCCAGAACATACAAAAATTGGCTTTATTGTGGGCAAAAAAGTACACAAAAAAGCTAATAAGCGAAACAAAATTAAAAGACGTATGCGAGAAGCATACAGAAATATTAGGAAAATAAATTCTAATCTAGTACTAAACTTTGAATCAATTATTCTTATTGCACGACCATCTATATTAGATCAGGATTATTTTCAGATACAAGACAGCATTCTAAAATGCTTAAATAAAGCCAATAAACTAGTTAAAAATAAGGCATGTTAAAAAATATAGCTATTACATTAATTAAAATATATCAAAAAGCTATGTTCTTCAAACCAAGAACATGTCGTTTCGAGCCTACTTGCTCAGAATATACAAAACTTGCAATAGAAGAATGGGGTGTTTTATATGGAACATGGATTGGTATAAAAAGAATCTGCAGGTGTCATCCATTTGACCCGGGCGGTTATGATCCTATTCCATTAAAAAGTAAAGTTGAAATATAAGAGGTATTTTTCGTGGACTGGACTTTATTAACAATTCAAGTATTAGAAGCTTTAAAAAACATCGGTGGAAGCTGGGGGATGGCCATTATACTTCTGACTATCGTTGTTAGATTGGCTTTAATACCTCTAAGTGTTTCGCAACAAAGATCCATGAAAAAGATGCAGGAGCTATCACCTAAATTAAAACAACTTCAACAAAAATATAAAGATGACCCTCAGAAGCTCCAGATGAAAATGATGGAGTTTTACAAAGAAAATAAATTTAATCCGCTTGGTGGATGCCTGCCTTTATTGCTACAAATGCCCATTTTTATTTTGCTTTATACAACATTAATAAGTCCCATATTTCTTCAAATGGCAGGTCCAGAATCTTTTCTATTTATTAATAGGCTAGATGGCACACTACAAACCTATGCAGGCAAAATGGATGATGGAACATTCAATGTAAAAGATAAAGATACCTTTATAACTGGAAAATATAATGTTATAGTAAAGCTCAAAGATAATAATACAATTGAATGCACCATAGATGACTACAATAAAGCACTTATAACAAAACCAAACCCCATTAAACCCGGGAATAAAATTCATTTTGAGATCCTATCTGATAAAATTAAATATCATGAAAAAGCCATTGAAACTGATCAAATAGTAAGCGCAACAATACCAGTAGTAGACAATAACTCTAAAGAAATTGAACATATTAAGTTTCTATTTAATCCTAAAAATAATATGCTAGAAGGAAGTGCTGATACAGCACCAGCAAAATCCAAGTTTAATATAGGTGTATTCTTATTGCTCATACTATTTGGAGTTACTATGTGGTTCTCACAAAAGTTAATGACCAGCATGTCATCAACTGCTAACATGGATCCACAACAAAAAGCAATGCAAGAATCAATGACAAAAATGATGCCATTCATGATTATGGCCATGTTTGTTATTATTCCTATACCAGCCGGGGTCTTGTTATATATGGTAGCAAGTAACATATTCCAGGTCGGACAAACATTTGCTATAAATAAGTATTTAGCTTTTGAAGCTACTCAACAAAAACCTAAAACCTCAACAACCCAGGTTATTGATATCGAATCTGAACCCAAAGAGGATTCTGAAGGAAATGAACCAATTCTCTTAGGCACCTCTAAACAAGAACGTACCTCAATAACACAGGGTTCAAAAAATAAATTATCCAGAAAAAAACGCAAAAGCAAATCCAAAAAGAAGTTTAAATAATAAATGTAATGCAATATAAATCAGTAGAACAGGACACTATAGCAGCTATTGCAACACCATTAGGGGTAGCAGGTATTAGTGTTATAAGGTTAAGTGGCAATAACGCCTGGGAAATAGCATTAAATATCTTTAGAACTTCTAAAAATAAACGGCCTCTCAAATATCTGTCTAACTCTAAAATCCACCATGGCTGGATAATTAATCCGACTAACAACTCACTTATAGATGAAGTTATATTATTAGCTTTCAAATCACCCAACAGTTACACTACTGAAGACCTTATAGAGATTCAATGCCATGGGGGTATTAAAGTAACAGAAAATATACTTGATATTTGCCTGAATCAAGGAGCCAGAATAGCAGAAAAAGGGGAATTTACTAAAAGAGCTTTCATCGGTGGTAGAATTGACCTGACACAGGTTGAAGCTGTTTTAGACATTATTTCAGCAAAAACTGATCTGTTTTCTGCTGCTGCAGCATACAATTTATCCGGACAACTTTCAATATTAATAAATAATCTAAGATCACAGCTAATTAAACTTCTAGCTCAAATTGAAGCAAGCATAGATTTCCCTGATGACGTAGAAGAGATTAATTATTTTGACCTAAATAACCATCTAAATAACATTAAATCCAATATTGAAGAAGTTATAAATAAAGCAACAGATGGAAATATATTAAAACATGGAATAAAAGTAGTTATTATAGGCAAACCAAATGTAGGTAAATCATCTCTCTTTAACCATTTGCTAAACAGTGACAGAGCTATAGTAACTGATATACCAGGCACAACAAGAGACATACTACAGGAACACATAGACATCAGCGGAATACCTGTAGTAATAACAGACACCGCAGGCATTAGAAATACTGTTAATCTAAATCAAAATGATTATATCGAGGCTATAGGAGTTAATAGATCCAAAGGAGCAATAGCAGACGGCGATCTTATACTATTTATATATGATATAAAGCAGGGTTTAACAAACGAAGACATATGTATTTTAGACGAGGCTACAAAATCTTCCAAACCAATTATCAAAGTGGCTAATAAAATTGACCTTGTTGACTCTGGCAAAATCCCATCAACAGACATAATTGCTGTTTCTGCAACCTCAGGTATTAATATTGATCTACTTAAACAAAAAATCAAAAATACTATGCTGGGAGAAAATTTTAGAGCAGAAAGAGATGAAGTTTACCTGAATTTAAGACATAAAGAATGCCTGAAAAAGGCAAAAGAATACCTGAGTCTGGCAATAGAAGCTTCAAATAAAAATGAAATGCAAGACCTGATATCAATTGACATAAAATCTTCTTTGATTTCTCTCAACGAAATATTAGGAGAAGCCGTTACAGAAGAAATTCTAGACTACATTTTCTCCCAGTTTTGTATAGGAAAATAACTCTAACATTTATAATTCTATTTATATTCTATGCTGCTTTATTGTTAAGCAACTTGTTGATCTTCATACCCATAAAAGAAATTGCTTTCTTTGTAGGTGTTAAATATTTATCAATTAAGGCCTTGTACTTTGGATCATTTTCTATTGCTTTAAGTTCTGCCTCAAATTGCTTCACTAACTGTTGCTTCTCTTCTTGCGGTAAAAACACAGATCTAACACCATTCATAACCAATTTCTTGATATCAGTCCAGGATGTTACAACATCGTGAACATATAATTGTTCATATTCATGGTGCAAGTTAGTGCCAGAAAGTGCTCTATTGTCTGTAGAAAGACTAACATTAACTCCATCATCAAGCATTTTCTTAATTGGGTGATCTTTATAAGATTTAACACTACCTAGTTGAACGTTACATTTTGGTGGTGATTCTATTGGAATCTGCTTATCTATTACTTCTTTTAAAACTGCTGGATCATCATACAAGTGAACGCCGTGTCCAAGCCTATCAGCACCATAGTCTATAGCTTTTTTGATAGCTTCAACAGGTTTAACTTCTATTTCTTTATCTCCAAAGATTGGCTTAAGCTTTTCACTTGGAACATATTTTGAAGAAGGTGTTTCACCAGCGTGAACTGTTACTTTAAGACCAGCATTTTTAGCATACCTAATAGACTCTTCATGGAAAGTAATAGGAAAACCACTTTCTGGTCCAGCGACATCAAAACCAACAACTAATGAATCAGGCTTTTTAGACCACTTCTCAGCAATTTTTGCATGTTCAAGGCCTTCTTTAGGGTCATGATGCCTTTGAGCTAATACAATAATTTTTGCTTTCTGGTCAAAACCTTTTGCCTTTAATTCTTCTTTTGCCTTATTAATACCATCTGTAACAGCCTGCAATATCTCATCAGGCGTTCCATCTTTATCTATGCAACTGGTTCTAATCTCTAAATATTTAACATTTTCGGCTGCTGCATCCATACATATCTGGTAAGCAGACTTTTTGAAATGCTCAGGAGTTTTTACAACCCATGCTATTTTATAATATACTTTTAAGAAGCCATCTAAACCATCATAATCTGTACTAAATGTTGTATTTTTAATAACATCATCTTCCTTCATTCCATGTTCACGCAATATTTCACGTATGACAGGAATAGGGGTTGAACCGCTTAAATGCAAATGCAATTCGGTTTTTGGTATTTTCAGGAAAAGGTCTCGTAAATCCCAGTTAAATTCTCTTCGCCCTTCTACAGGAGTAGCTTTAGAGCCACCTTGAAAATTTACAGTATCATTAACTAAAGGATTTCTTATTCCCCTAAACGCTATAAGAGGAGCAGGTAATTGTTTCTGCTTTTCTAACTGTGGCCCCATAAATCTGACCTGGCTAATACTCATTAAAACCCCCGATATTCTCTTTTTTTTCTCTCTAAAAGAAATGGTTAATTAAATAAGTTCGAACTAATAGTTATTTTTTTTAATACAAAACGCTACAGATTAGAATTTAATTACTTTTAAGTCACTACATGAGTTATTAATAAAGTTATAATATATTAAATATTGTCAAAAATTAGTTTTGCTACATTAATAAAGAAAGTTAACATTTCTTTACAAAAATTTTAAATATGTTATACTATTATTTCCCTTCGAAAAGAATTATTTATGCCTTAATACTTTTGTATACTTTCTGTAAATTTAAAATAAAGATTACAAGGATGCGTAATATTGAGTAAAAAAGTATTTGTAGAATATACAGGTGTTATTTGCTCACATTCCGGCAAAAAGCAGGAATGGGTTGAAATAAGCAATGACGCAACGGTTGAAACACTCCTGAATGACCTTGGTTATAGAAAAGAACACCAAAAGTTTATTGTTGTTACAGTTAATGGCGACAAGAAAAATCTTGAAGATAGCCTAGATGAAGGCGTAGCTGTATCACTTTTCCTGCCAGCCGGTGGTGGTTAAATAACAACAATTTTATTTTTTATTTTTTCTTATTATTTTAGTGCTTTTAAGGCAGCTAACACTCTGTCTGGTGTAAATGGAGCATCAGTCAATCTTACTCCTGTCGCATTATAAATAGCATTTGATATTGCAGGCATAGCACCATTTATAGATATTTCAGAAACACTCTTAGCCCCATAAGGCCCTGTAGGCTCATATGTTGGTATTAATATAGCTTTTATTTCTTTAATATCATTAGTTTTTAAAGTCTTATAATATTTAAAATTAGGATTAAGCATTTTGCCAGCATCATTAAGAATATAGTTTTCTGTCATGGCATAACTAATTCCATTAAGAACAGCACCCTCGGTTTGACCTTCTGCTAGTTTAGGGTTTATTGCGGTTCCACAATCAACAGTTGCTACATATTTAAGCACTGTTACTTTACCTGTCTCTGTATCAACTTCGACTTCAACAAAGTGAGCAGAAAATGGTGGCGGAGAAGAATGACTTATAGCAGACCCTATAGCACCAATTTGAAACTGATTCTCTTGATACAAAGCTCTCATCGCTACATCTGACATTGTAAGTTTTTTACCGGTAGAAGATTTTACGTAGCCTTCTTCAAAAGAATATTCTGCATCTTTCTCGTTAAGCATTTCAGAGACTACTTGCACTATTTGTTTTTTTACTTCTTCTGCCGCATTTTTAACAGCCATACCAGAGAGATATGTTGTCGAAGAAGCATATGCTCCTACGTCAAAAGGTGTTAAATCTGTATCTGAAGAATATACAATTATGTCTTCTTCTGAAATACCAAGTGATTCTGCTGCTATTTGCGCTAATACAGTATCACTTCCTGTTCCAAGATCAGTAGCACCAGCAAGTAAATTAAAAGAACCATCTTCATTCATCTTAAGTGAAGCTGATGCCATATCTATTTCAGGCACTGATGACCCCTGCATTAAAGCTGCCATACCAACACCTCGTTTGATAGGCCCATTATCTTTTGTTTTATTCCATTTATCTTTCCAGCCTATTTCTTCAGAGCCAATTCTAAGACATTCAGGCAATCCACAAGATTTTATTGTTTGCTCTACACCTTCTTTACCTTCGCCGAGAGCTTTAAATATTTCTGAACCCTGACCTTCTCTAATATGGTGAGTCTTTCTAAACTCTAGTGGGTCTACTCCTAATTTTTCAGCCATCTGGTCAATAACGATTTCCATTGTAAAAGCAGACTGAGTTGCACCGTATCCTCTATATGCACCAGCTACTGGGGCATTAGTATAAACTGCATGCCCTTCAAACTTCAAATTATTACAAGGATATAGAGGTAACACTTTACTACCACAGTTACACATTACCGTTAGACCATGAGAACCATAAGCTCCAGTGTTACTTAAAACATACATATCAAATGCTGTTATAGTTCCATCTTTATTTAAACCAGCTTTAATAGTTACATATTGCTCGTGCCTGATTCTTGAGGAGACAAAAACCTCTTCACGTGTGTATTCAAGCTTACATGGCAATCCAGTTCTCATTGCAACCATGGCAACAATATCTTCAAAACACATTTCCTGTTTACTACCAAAAGCTCCTCCTACTCGAGGTTTTATAACTCTTACCTTCTTAATTGGCACCTGTAAAGTATTTGCAACAATTCTTCTAACGTGGTAAGGCACCTGGGTTGATGTTTTAATAACTATTCGTTCCATATCATCAAGATATGCAATTGAAACATGAGGTTCTGTAGCACAATGCTGGGCTTTAGGTGCATGAGTAGTAACCTCAAACTGATAATCAGATTCAGCTATAGCTTTATTTGTATCACCAACTATTGCACTAACAGTTGCACACATATTCTTTTTAGGATCATAAGGTATAGGAATAATTACATGGCAGTCTTCTTCATCATGAATTATAGGCGCATTCTTATCCATTGCCTTTTTAGGATCAAGAACTGCTTCTAATTCTTCATATTCCACCTCAATAAGGTCTAAAGCTTTGTCTACAATTTCTTCATTAAGAGCAGCAACAGCAGCTACTCTATCGCCAACAAACCTTACTTTATTATCAAACATGAATGAATCATATGGAGAAGGTTCCGGATATCCCTGACCTGCTGTAGTTCTAGGAACTCTTGGAACATTTTTATAGCATAATACACATTTGACACCTTCTAAAGCTTCCGCTTTAGAAACATCAATATTCTTAATTCTTGCATGAGCCTTTGATGAAGTAAGTATTTTAACACAAAGCATACCTGGTATATTAACATCAGAAGTAAATACAGGTTTACCACAAGCTAACGCAAGGCCATCTACTTTTTTTACACTTTGATTAACTACTTTATATTGACTAGTCATTATTATTTATCCCCTCTTAATTCTTCAGCAGCACTAATGACAGCTTTAATCTGTTTCACATAACCAGTGCATCGACAAAGATGACCGCTCAAAGCTGCTTTAACCTCATCTTCTGTTGGATTATTATTCTTATCTAATAGTGCCTTAGCTGACATAAGCATACCTGGTATACAGTAGCCACATTGCACTGCACCCTCTTCAACAAATTTCTTCTGGAGAGGATGTGGATTAGTAACAGTACCTAAAGACTCAACAGTTTCTATCTTTTTGCCTACAGCACTGGCTGTAAAAATTAGGCAGGAATTTACAGGCATACCATCCAACAAAATAGTGCATGCCCCACAATCACCAGTATCACAAGCTCGTTTAGGTCCAAAATAACCATTATTTCTCAAAGTATTAATCAATATATCACCCGGTTCAATTTGCAATGCTAGATCTTTGCCATTAATATTTAAAACAACTTCCATATCAAAACCTTTACACCCTGATTTCTTCTAACGCTCTTTTTATCAATATTTTAACAACATCTATACGATGTTGATCAGTGGTTCTGAAGTCTTTAATCAAACTAATATTTTCAATAGCCTTATTAGCAACCTTTTCAATAAGACCAGAAGAGAGTTCCTGATTTTCTAAAATCTTTTCAACTTCAGGCAATAAATCACATGGAGATATTGCAGCTCCTAAAGCTATTCTTGCACCTTTGCAGATACTGGATTCCATAGATAACCCTACTGCCAGTATAGCTATATCATAGTCATTTTCAGTTAAGCTAAATACTTTATAGCTTGTTTTTAAGTTTTTAGAAGATTTAGGAATTATTATTGATGTTATAAGTTCGTTCTTTTCTACAAATTTCCTTGGATTACCCTGTAAGAGTTCTTGTAATTTAACAATTCTAGATTCGTCAATAGACCTTAACTCAACACTTGCATCTAAAACTAATAAAGCAGATGGTAAATTTGACCATGGAAACATAGAATATACGTTTCCACCAACTGTTACCAAATTTCTTGTTAGCACTGAGCCAATTTTAGAAGCAGCTTCAACAAGAATACCTCCAGCAAACTCTTTTAAAAGATCACTATTAATAATATCTACTGGCCTGGTAGTTGCTCCAATTTTAATATTATCTCCTTCTTCTTTGATATAATTAAAGCCTAATTCTTTAATATCAATAAGAAA
Source organism: Cyanobacteriota bacterium (assembly GCA_040752795.1). Taxonomy (GTDB): domain Bacteria; phylum Cyanobacteriota; class Vampirovibrionia; order JBFMGH01; family JBFMGH01; genus JBFMGH01. The sequence continues at coordinate 93,342 of JBFMGH010000264.1, read as the reverse complement.
AGAGTATTTTGTTTGCTTTTGCAATGCTAAATGGGTTCCACCAGCGAGGATCAGAGCATCTCCTTGATGCATATGAAGCATTTTTAGAGCATACTCAAGGCTAGTTGGCTTAGCAAATTGTTTGATTCCTCTCATAGCAGTAATTCTAACCTTTCTACAGTATGTTCCCCTGTAAGGAAAATTATATCATGATAATTCTCAGGAATTTAAACTAATTTTGAGAAGCAACTGCATCAATCTTTTGTAATATATATAAATAATAGTCTTCCAGAGCTTCTCTAGGCCAATGATAAAATTGACCAGGATATTCAGGATATTCCTTAACGCCATTAATATAAAAATGAGCATATACAGGGGTATTAAATGGCTTAAGATATTTACTAAAACCTTTTAACCTGCTAAAAAACGGTATTGTTTCGTTCCAACCAGTTCTAATTGCCCAGCTAAGTCTGTCAAATCTATAGTTTTTTTTGGAATAAATAACCCTGCTGGTTGCTTTATAGTCAGAAGTGACCTTTAAAGTAATCACACCATAAACACTCTTATCCGGAAGAATATCAGGATATTTATCTTTAGTTACGACCAGTCTAAAAGCATTTCCTGGCTTATATATATATGACTCTCTCTGGCTATCAGGATTAACATATATTGTCTCATCTGGTAAATCACTACTACGAATATTTTCCCTATTGTTATTAGGATTATCAGGCCTTTCTAAAACAGGAAGTTTTTTTTGAAAAGGGGTAGTTGGTTTATATTCTAAATATCCCTGAGAAGAACAAAAGATTAATACAGAGATCATAAAAGTTGCCAGGAAAATAATTCTTTTCAGGTCTATATACAAAAAATTTCTCCAATATAAAAGCTTAAAGATTATTAAACAATTGACGATAAAACCTAGTTATAGAAAATTATTAATTAAAAGATTTTTAGCTGTAAACTCATATTATTTTTAGTATATTATAATGGAGTTCAAAAGATAGTAGTGGTAAGATTCTAAATGTTGAATTATATCTGGCTATTCTTCATTCTAAGTGCCCTAATAATTGGTGCCATAAATGGAAAGATTGAAGAAGTAACAGAATCAGCTTTTATTTCAGCTAGCAAAGCTGTTACATTATCTATAGGACTAATTGGCTTAATGGCTTTCTGGCTGGGTATAATGAAAATAGCAGAAGAATCACAACTAATCAAACTAATTAGCAAACTAGTTACACCAGTAGCCCTTAAATTGTTTCCTGATATACCACCTGAGCACCCTGCTATTGGCTCTATGGTAATGAACATATCAGCCAACATGCTTGGGCTGGGTAACGCTGCAACACCTTTAGGCATTAAAGCAATGGAAGATTTAAACCAGCTAAACGAAAACGAAGGTGTTGCTACTAATGCTATGTGTACTTTCCTGGCTATTAACACTTCCAGCGTCCAACTGATACCTATAATGGCAATAGGTATTCTAAGACAATTCAACTATACAAACCCAACGCAAATAATTGGTGCAACTCTATTTGCTACTACAATATCAACCCTAGTAGCAATAGTAAGTGTTAAACTTCTTGAAAAACTACCAATATTCAGCATAGAAAAAATAACACAGAAAGAAAAAGCTGATGGAAATTAAAGAAATACTAAATACTGTTTCTTTACTGGCAATACCTTCAATATTAGTTGTGATATTGATACATGCTAGCTTTAAAAAAGTAAAAGTCTATGAAAGCTTTATAGAAGGTGCTAAAGATGGCTTTGATGTAGGGGTAAGAATTATACCATATCTAGTAGCGATTTTAGTTGCTATAGGAATGTTTCAAGCTTCAGGAGCTATTGAATTAATTAGTAAATTATTAGCACCAGCACTAAATATAATAGGCATGCCTGTAGAAACACTCCCACTGGCAATAGTTAGACCATTATCAGGCAGTGGATCTTTTGCTATCATGACAAGTATTATTGAAAATAGCCCTGTAGACTCTTTTACAGGATGGCTAGCTGCTACAATGACAGGTAGCACTGAAACAACCTTTTACGTTCTTGCAGTATATTTTGGAGCAGTAGGCATTTACAAAACAAGGCATGCAGTACCAGCCGGTCTTTTAGCAGATATCGCTGGGATTCTGGCTTCATTATTTATATGCAGATTACTTTTCTTGTGATAATAACTAAAATTAACACCTGAAAGCAAACAAATTGTTTAAGATTATTAATCCTTTTTAGTATTAACTGAAGTAATGATAAGATATTAAAAGTATTTTTTTAGCTGTGAGGATTGAGTAATGACTCAGGAAAATAAAAAACTAGTAACAGCATTTTTAGGTTCTGCAAGATCAACCGGATCAACGAACTGGTTACTAAAAAAGGTTAACGATGGTTTTGATAAGTTTAAAGATGAAACTATGCATTTTAATAAAGTTGACCTTTATAAATATGATATTAAACCAATTGCAAGAAGTTTTATAGAAAGCACAGAACAGAAAATACCCAATGATGGAATGAAAGAATTAGTGCCAATGATTCTCACTAGCAGAGTAATCATACTTGCCACTCCAATATACTGGTTCACTGTTAGTGGTATAATGAAAAACTTCCTGGATAGATGGTATGATTTTTCTGATGACAAAGGCAAACTTCGTCTGGATGGTAAAGGTATAGCTGTAGTAACAGCCCATGCCAACCCCAGCTCAACCATGTCACACCCTGTATTTAAAATGGTAGAAGAGGGTGCAAAATTTTGTAATATGGTATATCTGGGTGGAGTAGACACTATAACCAGCGCACAACCCGGATCTAATGAATATGAAATATCAGCTATTACAGCAGAACTACTTGGCAAGAGAGTAGTAGATTTTTTAAAACACTCTTTATAATAATATCTTCAAAAATATTGTTCTAATTGTTCTTAGCACTAATTTCAGAAAGTTTAGAAAATATTCTTTGTTTTCTATCTTGAGTAGAGAAATCTGGCCAAAAGTTGAGCTTGTTTTTTATGCCAGCTTTTAAGCATGCCATACCCCAAACACATTTGTGTTCTGCTATTAAAGCAACATCAAACTGTTTAACTTCAAACAGGCTTAGTTTTCTCAATACAGATTTAGGATTAATTATTAAACCTTCAAAATAGCCACTATAGTAATAGTGATCATAAGTATCAGTTGTTACTAAAATGGAAATAGAAATTTCCGGGAAAGCTTGTTTAGCATCCCTGGCCAATTCAATAATAGAATCAACATAATCAGTATTATCAGGGGGTATAATCAGGACATTTAGCATTAATACTTAATTTTTTTATGTTTTGCTTTAGATTCTTGTCTCTGTTTACGTTTAACTTTTGTTCGACTCTGCTTTAAACGAGACCGGCATAAATCACAAAGAAAATCTTCATCAAGACCGAACTCTTTATAGCAAGAGCATTCTGAATTAGCATATTGAATATCTAACAATTGACTGACAGAGTTCACATATTTCTTCATATCAACCTCTGAAAAGCTTGACCTTTCTGCAGATTGAATCGAACAATAAAGCCAATTATTGTCAGATTTAGTGAACAGCAGGTACTAATTCAAGAACTTCAGTTACAGTAGAGTTTAAACGCTCCGCACAAGATATCATATCCTTATAATTGTTCCTGAAATATTGTTTAGCTAGCTTTTTAATAGCATCTTCACCAGCCTGTTGACGATCTACAACTGTACGATAAAGATACTTTTTACCTTCTTTAATTCTGAGAACTAATTCTTTATCAACGAGTCTATCCAGAACAGTTTTAACTGTAGTATAAGCCCAGCTTTGTGTATCAGTTTTTATTTTTTCCTGGACATCTCTAACGTCTATTTTGTCTTTATCTTCTTCTTCCATTAACCACAGTGCATTCAATATAATATTTTCAAGGTCGCCTTGTTTAAGCTCCATATTATTCGAAACCTCCTATAAAAATCAAAATTCTGTATAAATCGAAAATTTTAATTTCAAACACATGCTATTATCTAGTATAAAACTAAACGGGCGGAAAACCACATTTATATTACAGTTTTGTAGAAAATTTTTACAATTTTTACAAATTTAGTAGATTGATAAGAATGTTTAATTTTTTAAAAGATTTTTAAAGGGAAATATAAAAATAATATAAATATTACTTTAAAAATGTAACAAGCAAAAGAGTATCAAAGTTAGTAATAGTGTTTACAGAAGTCAAAAAATCTCTCTTAACATAAACAATATAATTATCATCTACTATAAAAGTCCTTTTCACTTTTGCCATGCATGTTTACCTATTAGTGGTACAAAATAAACCCCACAAATAAAGCTTGTTTGATAATCATTAGTGTTGCGCACAACACAAACAAGCTCTTGCGGAGAACCTTTACCTACAGGTATAACCATTCTTCCTCCTATTGACAGCTGTTTTTTAAGAGGTTCAGGAATATCTGGAGCTGTAGCCGTAACAATAATAGCATCAAATGGGGCATATTCTTCCCAGCCGAGGGTTCCATCATCCAATTTGAGCTTATAGTTTTTATAGCCTAACTTCTCAAGATTTTTTTTACTTTTTTTATATAAATTCTCAATCCTTTCTATAGAATATACTTGTTTTGCAAGCTCACAAAGGATTGCCGTCTGGTATCCACACCCAGTGCCTAACTCTAAAACCGTTTCATCTCCAGTTAATTCTAAATATTCAGTCATAAGTGCAACAATATAAGGTTGCGAAATAGTTTGTCCATCTCCAATACTCTGAGGAGCATCTTCATACGGATCAATCAAAAATCTTCTTTCAATAAATTCGTGTCTTGCTACCTTCATCATGGCATCAAGAACTCGATTATCGAGTATACCCTTACGTTTAAGGCTATTAATTAGATGTTGCCTTAGTTTAATAAACTTATCTTCATGCATAAGTTTTGTAAATAAACGTTAAAATCATGATAATAATGTAATACATGTAAGCAATTTTTATTATTCACAAACATTATATTAGTGTACCACCCAAAATGGAAAAATATCTCCTCATGACTACAGTTCCAAACATAGGTCAAAAAGCAATAACTTCTGTAGCAAAGTTTAACAACATTCCTACAAAAAGTGTTGTTTTACCGGGTTTATTAATAGGCAACATGGCCTATAAACTTGGTACAGAAAAGGATCCTCAACAACGTGGAGATATTTTAACCAACTCAATTATAAGCTGGCTGGGAGGGTATTTACTATACAATGCAAATAATAAAGTTTTACCGTATTTTACCCTGCCAATTGTCGCAGGGGCTATAGCATTATATAAAATAGCACAACAAGATACACCTGAAGAAAAAACTGACACGGCAGTAAACCATGGTGCCTGGTGGCTTAGCGGTGCATTAACACAACAGTTAGCAAAAATGGCTAAACTTGGTGGCCCGGTTAACAGTCTTGTAGCATTTGCAGTAGGAGCTTCTGTAATTGGTCCAGTAGTTTCCAGTTATGTTAAACAAAATATTATTCCAAAAATAGCAAAAAGTAAGGATATAGGAACCGGTTTTGACTCTCTTAAAATGAATGGATATAATGTAGGAAAGAGAGAGAATTCTAATTTTAGCCCATTCAATGATCCTGCACCACAAACATTTAATGGAAATGGGCAGCCTGTTAATGTTAACTTAAACAAGACGCCTTATAACCCTTTTGATCCATTCAATTTAAAAGATTCAATACCTGGTGGGCTCGTTTAAAAGGTATCTAGCTTTTTTAGATAGCCATGTATCATAATGCTTACCATCAAGATAAGTCTTGAGTAAATCTTCTTTTACAAATATTGTATGATCAACACCAGGACGTTGTTTAAAATCTCTTAATTTTACAAAGTCATTAACATCAGATTCCAACATATATTCTACCAATTCCGGGTTGTCTCTTTTATCATTAATAACAATAGGTGCATTAAGGTTTAGATTTCTACCTCTTATTCCAGTAAAGTAACCCACATGAGGGAATTTATCTATATAAGCTGGTAGAGGCCAATATTCTGGAGCTGCTACAGATATATTAATTTTATAACCATCTCTGGAAGCCTGAGCCAAGGAATAAACCGCCTTAACTTCTTCTTCAAATTCTCTGTATGTATGAACATACGTAAATTTATTTTCAGGATAGTCATAGGTTATCCACTTAACTTCAATAGATTTAGTAACAGCATTTAATGTTAAAACAAGTATTATCAATACAGTAATATATTTGTAAGCCTTTTTATCCATCATATTATAAATAATATTCCAGCCAATTCCGGCAACTATAGCAAATGGAGCTAAAAAGTTAAGTACCAGCCAGGGTGTTTTATATGGAATGCAAGAATAAACAAACCATAATAGAATTGCCCAAAAGGCTAAAAATATTTTATATCGATCTCTAGTAGTAAATATAGTAACTATAGCTCCTGTAAAAAACAGAAACACTATCATAAAATCATATTGAATAATTATCTCATTATAATAACCAAATGGTTTAACATGTCCGCCAGAAGCACCGGTATTTTTCCAGTACATCCAGCTTGTTAGACCATCATGAACACCAACCGGGTTACCACCAAAAGAAGAATATAAGGCAGCAAAGAAAATGCCTGAAATTATAAAACAAAGCAAAGCTGGCAATACATACCTGACCAGACTTTTATTATAAGTACCGTTAAAGGTATTAATAACATAATCTTCCAGTTTACGTATAATATCTGAAGGCCTATTTTTTATGTATAGAATTATATAAGTTAAAGAAGTAGCAACAACTATACAAAACCAGGCTACCAGTGCTGTTTCTTTTATTGTCATTAAGGCTAAAAGCGTAAAACCAGAAGCAAATAAAATCATAGGGCTCCTTTTATGTATTCCTAAAAGGAGCAAGCCTACCCCAAGAATATTTAGATAAGCAATATAATTCTCATAATTAGCCAGGTTAGAATAATAAACCAGAGCAGGAGAAACAGCCATAAGCATCAACGTTAAAAATAATCCAAATTTCCCAAGATGCCTGAAAAATAAAAAGACAAAACACAGGCCCAGTATACTACAAAGAACCATTGGTAACCTTAATAACCATATACTATACTGACCAGCTATGTTAAAAACGAGATCACCAAGGTAATAGATAAATGGACCATGATAAACAGGGTCATAAATATAAGATTTATTATTAAATAAGTGCCTAAAATAATAGTAAGGCTGCACAAATAGATTTACATTAGCTGTAATAATAGGGGCTTTTAATAACTCTTTATAACGATAAGAGGATGCTTTCCATACTGAATCACCCTTATTCATGTTATTTTCAAAATAATGATATATGTTTAAGGTATCATTTAATGTGTTTATATAAGAAAAAGAGATTATTTCTTTGTATTTATACTGCTGAGTTTTATTTAAAGACTTAATAAAATTATAGTGCACAGCTTCATCAGTAAAGAGAACTCTTAAATCAATACTATGGAGCCTGAAAGCGATACCTATAGTTATTATAAATAATATAAGTATGAGATATAAACGTTTTAATTGCTTTTCTGTTAAAAGGTTCATATTAATACCATTGATCAACAAACATAATAGACTCTTCAACAATGCGGTCAATATTCCAGTAAGAGTGACTGGCAAATCTACCAAACGATTTCAGCTTAATTTCATTCAGATAGTTATTAATAATCCTTGTAAATTCATGAAATTTTAATCCGTAAACAGGATATGCATATTTAAAGAAAGTGCTATCTGTAACAATGATATCTTCTTTATCAATAATTTCAGAATTATGCAAAAATTTAATTAAATCAGAAACAACAATATCTTCTCTTTCTGGTATTGTTTTAGCCTTATAAGTTATTTCTGCAATAATAGACGAACACCCTTTAGGTGCATTAAACTCACTATAATTAGACATAAAAGTCAACCTGTGAGACGGCCCATTTTCTTTATTAGGTAAAAACAGCCAGGAATAATTATGATTAAATGGCTTTTTAAGGCCAATCAATACCGTAACAACACCATTATACCAGATCGAATCAAGTGTAGCTGATACAAAAGGAGGAATATTACTTACAATTTTAGGAAGATCCTGCATTGGTAAAGTAGATATAACATCATCAAACTCCTCAAAACCATTAATAATCCACTTCCCTTTTGAATTCTCAAGTGATACAACAGGGCTAGAAAGATGAATAGTTTCTAATGGTTTAGCGAACGCATCTACAACAGTTTGAAATCCGCCTTTTTTTGGATAATAAAATTGTGATTGATGTTTATGACCTTCTGTAGCTATACCTATAGAAGCTTTAATAACATCTTCAACCTGTGCAAGAGGGACTCTTTCATCTATCCAGTTTGTACCCATATGTTTAAGGTTATAATTCCAGACTTTCTGGTTATAGGGAATCATATAAGCTTCCGCAATACCAATTCCAAACCTGTAAAGTATCCAGTCATAAAAATTATGAGGGGCAGATTTGCGCAAAAACTTACGATCAAAATGAGCGTTAATGTAGCCCAGCAAACATTCAAAATTATCTTCTTTTGGCAAATCATCTAAACCATTTTCAAAAGGATATTTTACATATGATCCTTTAAAGAATATTTTTGCATTTCGCTCATGCTTATACCAGAGATCCTGGCCTAACTCATCAAGTATCAAATTTAAAATTTTGTTATTCTTAGAATTTACTATATGCCCCCCACCAAGATCATAAACGAAACCATCAACAATTCTAGAACGACACAAGCCACCCAACTCAGACCTTGCCTCAAAAAGGTGTACCTCATGATTTTTTTCTTGAAGCTGTCTAGCTACAGTTATGCCTGACATCCCTCCACCCAGAACAGCTATTTTCATAGTTTATACCTCATATACCTTAGTTTTGTTTTCTTTTGTTTCTAATAGGAATTTTAAAACGAACAGAAATAAAATTAACCGATTAAATAATCTAAATATTAAATTTTATATTTACCCAGTAAATCCATCAGTTTAATTTTAACAACACCTAAAAACATTACAGGAGAATCAAGAAAAGGATTTATTTTCGTTCCAGGTATAGCTTTCCAGCATACTGGAACTTCAGTGACTTTATAACCCATTTTTTTAGCTAAAAATAAAACCTCTACATCAAAACTAAATCCAACTAATATTAATTTGCTAAAAATTTTTTTAGCACAATCAGCTTTGAAAAGCTTAAATCCACATTGGGTATCCTGTATACCTCTAAGAATAATAACTTTTATTAGTTTATTAAACATAATACCCATAATTTTTCTATACCAGAGATCTTCAACAGTTGATTCTCTCAAAGCTCTGGAGGCTATTGCAATATCAGCACCGTTATTAATAGCTTGTTGAAGTTTTTCTATTTCTTCAACTGGTGTAGCTCCATCAGCATCATTAAATATTATAAAATTTCCGATAGCAGATTCAACACCTTTTCTTACTGCATAACCTTTGCCATGATTAGTTGAATGCTTAATTAACTTAATTTTTTCAGGATAATTAGGATTCTGCTCCACCAAAGAGGCTGTCTTATCAATGCTTCCATCATCAACAACTATAATTTCATATGTATAATCCTGCTTATCTAAATATTCAAAAATAGAATCCAGTGTAGAAGGTAGCCTAAACTCTTCATTAAAAGCCGGAATTATCATTGATAAATAAACAGAATTGTTGTTTTGCATAATAATAAAATCTAATTTAAATCATTGTGTTATCTAACATTATTTCAATTTTATTCATATAGAAAATCATATAAAAAATATAAATTATGAAGAGAGATATTTTAATAAATTATAGATATTTAATCAGATTATTTCATAATCTAAAACAATAAAATAAAAAAGGATTTATTCTGCCTTCATTTGAAATTAATTTTTATAAACACGTGATTTTTGGAAACGGCTACTTAACAACAGGCCTCAAAACGTAAAGAGCTATAATATTATTAGTTGACACAGAATTTTTATGTTGTTATATTAGGTTGCATTCAGCTTTGAACGTCGTAAATCAGTACATAAATTTAAATTAAAAATTATAAAGGAAATGAAACATGTATGCTGTAGTTGAAACAAGTGGAAAACAATATCAAGTAGAGGAAGGCAAATACATTGATGTTGACCTCATAGACGCTAATCCTGATAGCGAAGTAAATTTAGAAAAAGTAGTAGCTATAGTAGCAGGAGAATATTCTCAAATAGGTCAACCTTACGTAGAAGGTGCTTCCATTAAAGGTAAAATTCTCAGGCATGGTAAAAATAAAAAAGTTATCACCTTTAAAATGAGACAGAAAAAAGGATATCGTGTTAAACAAGGACATAGACAAGATTTTACAAGAGTTTTAATTGAAAACATCGAATTTCCTAACAAAGAAGAAACTTTAAACTATGCTAAAGAAATAGACGAAAAAGAAGCAAAAGTAAAAGAAGAACAAGAAGCTAAACTGCAAAAAGCTAAAGAAAAAAGAATAGCAAAAAAAGAAGCTAAAAAAACTGCTAAACCTAAAAAAGAAGCTAAAGTAGAACATAAAAAACCAGAAATAAAAGAAGAAACAAAAACTGAAATAACTGAAGAAGTAAAAGAAGTTGAAATAACACAAGAAGTTATTGAAGAAGAAAAAGAAACAACACAGGAAGTAATTTCTGAAACACAAGAAGAAAATAAAGAATAAGAAACTAACTCAAAATAAAGAGGTGAAGATAAATGGCTCATAAGAAGGGCGTAGGCTCAACAAAAAACGGTCGGGATAGTGTATCCAAAAGACTTGGCGTCAAAAAATATGATGGCGAAGTAGTTGTCTCCGGCAACATTTTAGTCCGCCAAAGAGGTACTAAAATTCACCCGGGCAACAATGTCGGAGTAGGCAGAGATCATACACTATTCGCTCTTATAGACGGTAAAGTTAAATACGAAATCTATGATAAAGAACGCAAACAAGTTAGCGTATACGCTGAATAGTTAATGTTTTTATCTAAATAATTTAGCTTTAAGACACTTAACAAAAATGATTCTACTGATTTTAATAATTATTAAAGCCCCCTAAAAACTTCACAAGGGGGCTTTAAGCTATCAAGAGTAAAAGTTGTTGCGATAATAGCCACAAAAAGTTATGATTAAATTAATAATACTATTAGCTTATTAGAGGTCTAAAATGGGAAATATCCCTAAAAATGTGGAAGTTTCTTATAAATTAATAAACGAACTTTTTAAAATAGTCGGAGTCAGACACTCTGCCCCTCCTACAGAAGAAGAATTTCAACAACTAATACTCACAATACAAGAAAAACTATCAGCTCTTAAAAATCAAGAGAAAGAAGAATTTGAATCCATTAGAGACCTTTTATCCCTAGAGCCTTTAAAAAAATCTCAAATAGAAACAAAAGAAAAAATATCTATATTAGTAGTTGATGACCTTGTAATGGTTACCTACCAGTTAAGTATATTACTTTCAAAGATGGGATATAAAGTTTCTCTAGCAAGAAGTGCTCCGGAGGCCATTTCTCTATTTAAATCAACACCCTTCAAGTATGTCTTAATGGATTTACACCTTCCTGAAAAAGAGGATGGCTATTATTTGCTGCATTCTATAAAAGAAAAAATTGACATGGAAAATCTAGAAACAAAGATTATAGTAATGTCTGGAATAGCAGAAGCATCAAGCGTTGAATATTGCCTGAATCATGGGGCAACCTCTTTTGTAGAGAAAAATGACGACTGGAAAAAAGAAATCATCAATTGCCTAAACAGATTATAAGAGGTTTTTTCTACGATAACCTCAAAAAAGCTTCTATCTTAGCCCTTACAGAAACACTCATATAGTCATCAATATCTACATAAAGGCCTTCGTGTTTTTGAGCTAAATATTTCGCCAATTGCATTTTGGCACAAAAAGTTTGCGCAAAAAAAACAGTTGGTATAGATTTATCAACAAACATTTCTAACTCAATATCTGTAGGGCACTTCATTTCCACACACCTTGTCCAGCCATAAACATGTGTTGTATCTGGAAAAAGATCTAAAAGACTTAAATCATTTGGGGGCACTCCCCAGAAACCATGAGTAGGACTGCAAGTTGTAATACTTTTGTGTTGGAGCAAATCAGGATTCAACATTGAATCCATAATCAACAACACCTTTTCCTTTAAAGGCAATTGACTGGTAGCAATTAAAGGTTTAACCGGTGGCACTATCAATTTAGTAATTTTAGTTTTTACAACATTCAAACCCATATGTTCTAATAAATATGCAGCGAATCTACCCTGATCACACTTTTCTTCGCCGACAGAGGCAACTATAATATCTATTTTATCTCTTAAAACTAGAGCATTGTCTATAATGTTAGTTATTATTTGACAATAGTTTTCAGGCAACACTTTTGATTCAGGTGCATCATAACATATATCCAAGTCAACAAGAAGGTGCCCAGGAAACTGTTTCAATATTTCACTTAATTTACAGGGGTCTGGATATCCCCAAACAGCAACAATTTTCTGGTCAGGTTTTAATCCTAACTTATTATATAGGCCTAAAATATCTGTACCACCAAGGTTTTGATTTAATGATTTCATTTTCTATAGTCTTTAATCTGGTCTGGAGTATATTCAAGTCTTTACATAATAGTTCTTTTTCAAATATTGCTTTCTCCAGTTCTCTTTTAGTGAGGGTGAAATCGTATTTTAACATAGATCTTTGAGAATCTTCTATTGTTTCATCTTCTAATAAAAAGCTTTTTTTATTTACCTCATAATACAAATCAGAAACAAGATCTTTAACTTGTTTATGTTTAAAAGATAAGTCTTTTTGCATGTCCATAAGAGAATTTTTATGAGACAAAAGTTGTTTCTCGTTATTTAATTTATTTGAATCCGTTTTATACATGTGCAAACCCGACCTCACTACTTCAATACAATCATAGAATTTATGTTTCAATAGGTCGAGTTTTTTAAGAATACTTAACAGTAACTCTAAACACATCTATATAAAACTAAAATATACATCGATTCAAATTATATCGAGATGTTTCAAGTTAATCTATAATATTTTTTTGTTTTACAGCCTTACTGTGAATCCTTAGCAGATTGCATTGCCTTAATAGTACTAACTTCATTACGCAGAAAAGATATATCCTTAGTTAAATCAAGGGATACACTATTTAATGCCTTAACTGTTTTTGCTATTGTTTCTATCCTGGTATCTTTTTGTTCAATTCTTGATTCTAAACTATTAACACGAGAGGTCAACCTATCCAAATTTGTATTAAGGTCAATAATTTTCTTGTTTAAAGTATCATAAACAATATTAGTAACCTCTGCTTCAATAGGTCTTGGTTTAGTAAAATCTGAAAATATAAACCCTGCACAAAATACCAGTGATATTAATAAAACTAATTCTCTCTTATTAAGCATTTTTTTTACCTCGGCTTTATACATTCTGATAATTATTGGCTTTTTGAAGATTTAATTTTGGAGTAGTAAAGGTACCAAATACTACTTTATTTCTACCTGTTCTTTTTGCCTGATACAATGAGGCATCTGCTTTTTCAATAAAGTCTTCTATTGAATCTTCATAATCAAATTGGGCAATTCCAACGCTAACAGTTACTATTACTGGTACATCATCCTTATTAAACGTATGCCCTTCAATAAGTTGTCTGAGACGTTCAAGTAAATCAGAAGCTTCCATCTGTGTAGTTTCCGGAAGAATAAGTGCAAATTCTTCTCCTCCATATCGGGCTGAGATATCTGATTCCCTTGTATTGTTTAAGACAAGCTCACCTAGCTCTTTTAAAATTTTGTCTCCAATAGTATGCCCATATGTATCATTAATACGCTTAAAGTGATCAATATCAAATAGTGCTAAAGTTAAGTTTGTACTATGCCTTTTAGAACGAGAAACTTCTTCCGTAATTCTTCTATCAAAATATCTACGGTTAATTAATCCGGTAAGTACATCAGTAGTAGCCATTGATTGAAGTATATTAGCTTTTTGACTTGTTTGTTTTGTTTTATTAACAATTATTCCAGCCAGCAAAATTATGCATAGAATATTTCCAGCACATACAATAGCAGAGGGATCATAAAAAACAAGGTTATTAATAAATATTTGATTAGTTAACAGGGTCGAATGGTAGTATATCAATGAGAAAACAATAGAAAAAATACCTATTTTATTGAGAAATCCATCGGCTAAAAAAGCTGATATAATTATAGGAATAGTAAAAAAGCCCGCTACATGTAAGTTTCCAGTAGCAATAGTTGTTATTGTAACAACAACTGTAGTTGATATTGTTATAACTTTACCAAGCCACAGGCAAATTTCATTAGTTAAAATAGACTTTTTACGTATTATTTGACCTACTATTTCAATTAATAATAGGTTAAATAGAAGTATTACAGTAGCAAATATAAGTAACCCAATTGTTACAACATTGGTTTCATAGGTAATTTGGGCAAAGTATATCAATAAAACTATTAATAATGAAAGAGAAAAAAACCTATTAAAAACAACTACACTAGCCAGGTTTTTCTGGATATTCGATAATATTTGCAAAAGATTTACACCACCTTATTTTGATTCTTTTTTCTTCTGTTTCTTATTTTGTTTTCTAAGAATTTCTTCAAGCTTGGTCGCTTTTTTCATAGCTTTTTCGGCAAAACTAGCTCTCATATTAATCATTGCAGCTTTCTGATACATTAAGTAAGCATTTTCAAAATCATTTTGTGCTTCAAAAATGGTTGCAAGATTGTAGTAAGCCTCAGCAAAAGAAGGGTTAATATTTATAGCTTTTTTATATTCCTCTACAGCTTTTTCAAATTCTTTTTTCCTCTGAAAAGATGTTCCAATATTGTAATGAGCAAGGTCATATCCAGGATCAATATCAAGCAATAAGTTCCATTGTTCTATGGCTGCATCAATTTGACCTGTTTTAAAGTAAGCATCTGCAAGGCCATTAATAGATATAACATGATTAGGTCGCTCAGTTAAAACACTTTTAAATGAAGATATTGCTTCTTTATGTTTACCCATTTTAGAGTAAGTCATAGCCATATTACTTTTAGCTTCTAATAACTCTGGTTCTAAACTTAAAGCAGCCTGGAATTCTTTAACAGCATCTTTATAATTTTTATCTCTATAAAAATCAACCCCGGCATTATAATGTTCTACAGCATCTGACCTTTTATTTAAATCAAGCATTTCAGAGTTTTGTTGTTGAGAAGCATCAGAATCATCTTCCAATTTATTATCTTCTGACGTCTCATCAGAATCAGTTGAAGGAATTTCAATGTTCTTAGTTTTTTCTTTTTTCTTGCCACCAAAAGGGAAAAGGCTATAAACACTCTTAACAGCATTCAGTTCTGTTTGAGCAGAAGCTTTATGTATAGAGAAGGAAATAATTAAATTTAAAAGTAATAAACCAATAATAATTTTTTTAGAATAACTCTTATTAATTTGTCATCTCCCCATATTAAACAACATCTTTCCAAACTTCCTGATTATTTAATAAGTCATAGTCAAGTTCACCTTCGGAAGAAGCAATAATTGTTGCAACAACGGTGTCAGATGTAATGTTAACTACTGTCCTGCACATATCTAAGAACCTGTCTATGATCCATATAAACGCAATTCCAGAAACTATATCTCCAGGAGAGAAGCCTCCAACTGAGCTTAGCACCAGAGACATAGTTACCAGGCCCGCAGAAGGAACACCAGCAGCTGCAATTGAAGCAACAATACCCATAACAATTAACATAAATAATGATACAGGTTCAGTAATATTTATATCATAAGCCTGAGCCAGGAAAATAACCGCTACAGTCTCAAATAATGCTGTACCATCCATGTTCATTGTTGCACCTAATGGTAAAACGAAGCTTGAAACACGATTAGATATACCAGCTCTTCTTTCTGCACAGGCTATTGTAACAGGTAAGGTAGCAGATGAACTTGCAGTACCAAAACCAACCATCATGGCTTCTATTACTGCCCTATATAGTGATAAGAAGTTGACTTTTGCAAGAAAGTGTAAAAGCAGAGGGTAAGTAATAAACAACTGCATTAATAATCCCAGTAGAATTACCAGGACATAAACAGACATGTCCGTAAATACCTTTGCCCCAACCAGTGCTACTGTGTTGGCTGTAAGGGCAAAGATACCGGGCACAGCCCAGACCATCACCCAATCCATTATCTTCATCGTCGCCGCAAACACAGCCTCAAAGAAGGCCAAAACCGGTCGATTGGTTTCTCCTATAAATGTCAGTGCAGAACCAAATATAATTGCAAAAACTATTATCGGAATCAACTCCGACTCTGCCAGAGATTTAACAGGGTTAGAAGGTATCATATCAAGAAATATTTCTTTAAGGCTTCTGTCTTCTTGGTGTATTTCCCAGGCTTTTTCCTGAACAAGATCATATTGATGCCCGCTAAACTCTTTTATTGCATCTCTAACATATATACCGGGCTTGGTTAAAAGAGCCAAAGAAGCTCCTATAATTGCAGCAATTGCAGTAGTAAGAATAAAAAAGAATATAACTTTTCCACCTAAGCGGCCTAATTGCTTTCCATCTCCCAGGCTCGCTATACCTACAATAAGCGATGATACTACCAGAGGTATTACTATCATTTCAATTAGTCTGATAAAGATTTCACCAACTACATATAGTATTTGATAAATAATATGAGCATTTTGTGGCTCAACACCTTGCTCAATAGGTATTTTCCAGCCTAGCAATGCACCTACTATGATACCTGCAAATAAAGCAAAGAAAATATGCCAGTTTCTTTTAGCGCCTAAACCTAATGCTACTAATACTTGCCAGTGAAATTTCATATCCTTCTAGCCCTTTATAACTGCAATTTAATACGTTTAATAGTTTATACATTAAAAATCTTACTCTATTGTAATATATTTAGTCGTTTTTGTAATTTTTGAAAATGGAAAAATAAATTAATAACTAGACAAATAGTGTTTTTTAGGCTGAATTATTCATGTTAAAAAATATATCAGCTAAATCGTATTACTGTAAATCATTTTTAGCTAATGATTTCAAAATTGATAAGAAAGATGCTAAATTTAAAAATTAACACCATAATTATTTGTTAATCACTAATTTAAACTTTACAGTTATTAAAATAATTAAAAATTTTGTAATAACTTTTGTAATAATTAACTGAAAGTTAAGAACATTTAAACTTCACAAACAAGAATAAAAGTTTGTGCTAGTATAACCAAAGCATCTGTTAAGATAATACGCAAATGATTGATTATATCTGTCGGGGAGGAGAAAATGTCTAACTCTACACAAAGCGTTAAAAAACCTAGTGCAAGTGTTTTCAAGAAAAAAGACGTTGGCAAAATGCTTGCAAAGCTGGAGGCAGGAGGAGAACAGCTAAAAAAGACTCTTGGGGCTTTTGATTTAACCATTTTAGGCATTGGCGCTATTATTGGAGCAGGCATATTTACACTTTCAGGCACTGCTGCTGCTGGATCAGAAGGTCACGTAGGAGCCGGGCCTGCACTGATTCTGTCATTTGTATTATCAGGAATAATTTGTGGAATTACTGCGCTCTGCTATGCAGAATTTGCATCAATGATACCCGTAGCAGGTAGCGCCTACACTTATACATATACAACTCTTGGTGAAATAGTAGCATTTATCGTAGGCTGGGTACTTATACTTGGATATGGAATCGGTAGCATTACCGTAGCCTGCGGATGGTCAGGATACTTATTTCAGCTACTAAGAGGCTTTGAACAATCACTTCACCTGCCTCACTGGTTAGTGCACCCTCCGTTCTGGATGGTTTACGAATACAAGTCTGCACTTGTTGCCTATGAAACTGCTAATATGACACCTGATTTCCCAATGTTATTTGGAATACCAGTAAGCTTCAACCTTCCAGCACTATTTATTATTATAGTGTGTACTTATTTACTTTACATAGGTATACAAGAAAGTGCTAGAATGGCAGCTGTAATGGTTTTAATAAAACTTGTTGTTATTTTTGCTTTCATTGTTGGTGGTGCATTTTTCGTACAACCAGCTAACTGGTCTCCTTTTATGCCCAATGGTTTTACAGGTGTTGTAATGGGGGCCTTCCTTGTATTTTTTGCTTATATGGGGTTTGACATGGTTGCTACAACAGCAGAAGAAACTAAAAATCCTTCAAGAGATCTACCTATAGGGATCATCACCTCACTGGTAGTCTGTACTATAATCTATATACTCGTTGCTGCAGTATTAACTGGTATGGTTCCATGGAATAAAATTGATACACATTCACCTATTGCAACAGCAATGGCACAGGTAGGTATTAACTGGGCTGCTGGTGTTATTTCGATTGGAGCTGTAGCAGGTCTATCTTCTGTAATTCTGGTGCAACTTATGGCTGTTACTCGTGTTTTATTTGCAATGGCTAGAGATGGTTTACTTCCAAAAGTTTTCAGTAAGATACACAATAAATATCATACACCACACATATTAACAATTTGCGTAGGGTCTTTTGTTGCCATTTGTACCTTCTTTATAGATATTAACAAAGCTGCAGAGCTCTGCAACATAGGTACATTAACAGCATTTACAGTAGTTTGTGCCGGCATAGTTATTTTGAGATATACAGAGCCTCATAAAGAAAGACCCTTCCGGATGCCACTTGCACCTGCTTTACCAACCATAGGGGCCTTAATGAGCTCAAGTTTAATCATTTTTACTTTATTTAATACAGAATCACCACTGTTACTTTACTATGCAGCCTGGCTGGGTGTAGGTATTTCAGTATATTTCATACATGGCAGATCTCATAGTACACTCAAGGCTGAACTAGAGGAAGAAGAAAACCAGGCTATGTCTGCGGAAGCAAGCTAAAAGCTTTTTCATGGAGTTAAAACTGATTAATATACAAAAGTAGAAAAATTAACAATACAATGCATATATTATGCATAGAAAACTCTTTGGAGAGATTAAATGACTTCAGAAAATACTCAAAAAAAAGTTTATACTGGAATATTCAGACGAAAAAACCTTGATAAAATGCTAGCAGATGTTGAAGGCAAGGGAGAAAAACTAAAAAGAGTTTTAGGGGCCTTTGATCTTGTAGTCTTAGGTATAGGAACTATTATTGGGGCAGGTATTTTTACCCTTGCAGGCACAGCAGCAGCAGGTTCTGAAGGCCATGTCGGGGCAGGCCCTGGTCTTATACTTTCTTTTGTCCTATCAGGTACTCTCTGTGCACTAACAGGTTTATGCTATGCTGAATTTGCATCAATGATACCAATAGCTGGCAGCTCTTACACCTATACATACAGTACATTAGGTGAGTTTGTAGCATGGCTACTAGCATGGACACTTATACTGGGGCTAGGCATAGGTAATATAACCATTGTATGCGGGTGGTCTGGCTATCTTTTCCAGCTATTCCAGGGCTATCAAGGTTTTTTGCACCTACCAGATTGGCTCTGTCATCCTCCATTATGGTTGGCCTATGACTACTATTCAGCATCTCACATGTATGAAAGCATGGGTGTTCAACCAGATTTTCCTATGATCTTTGGTACTATTCCTTTTAGCATTAATTTGCCAGCAATTATTCTTATTATAGTAACTACAGCACTATTATATATAGGAATTGAAGAAAGTGCCCATGTCGCAACAGCTATGGTATTACTAAAAGTTGCAGTAATTATATTTTTTATAATTTTTGGAGCCTTTTATGTTCAACCTGAAAACTGGACTCCTTTTTTACCAAATGGATTTCCGGGGGTATTTATGGGAGCATTTTTAGTCTTCTTTGCATATGTTGGTTTTGAAATAATTTCTACCACCGCAGAAGAGACCAAAAACCCATCAAGAGATCTACCTATTGGCATTCTTGGATCACTGTCTATATGTACGGTAATATATATTCTTGTTGCAGCTGTACTAACAGGCATAGTTCCCTGGCAAAACATAGATACACATGCACCAATAGCAGCAGCAATGAACTACATAAATCAGAATTGGGTAGCAGGTCTGATTTCTATTGGTGCTGTAGTAGGTTTATTCTCTGTTATACTGGTACAATTACTCGGATTAAGCCGTATTCTGTTTGCTATATCAAGGGATGGTTTATTACCTAAAGCTTTCAGTAAAATACACCCTAAATTTAAAACACCACACGTAGCAACTGTAATTACAGGTATAATAACTGTAGTAGGCACATTGTTTTTCGACATTAATAAATCAGCAGAATTAGCTAACATAGGCGTTTTAGCTGCTTTTGCAATGGTTTGCACAGGTGTAATGGTACTCAGATATATTGACCCTGACAGAGAAAGACCTTTTAGAATACCCTTTTTCCCAACCATACCCATACTTGGTGTTTTATTAAACTTAATATTAATGATATACACATTTGTAAATCCTGAATCTCCACTAATTTACACATTTATATTCTATGTTGTATGGACTATTATAGGCCTACTAATATATTGGGGTTATGGAAGTAGAAATAGTGTACTCAAAGCTGAGCTAGAAGCCGAAAACAAACGTTTAACATAAGTTAATAAGAATATTACAGATGAATTACCAGGCACTTAAACATTATGAATATGTTTAGTTTATTTCAATAAGTAAAGAAATTAAATATAGTTTGATATTTTTTCTAATCGAATTAAAATATTCCATGGTGTCAGGCTTAAAAGGAAATTCATTCATGAGACTTTATAAAATTGTTATCTTGGTACTGGTATCGGTTTTAGTACTTCTATTTAATTCAAATAGTTGTTTTGCTGGAGATGAAAAATCCTCTATAGCAGTACTTAAAAGCACATCAAGTGCCGGTGAATATGCTATACAACACCTGGGACCTTTTAATGAGATTTTTAAAGACATCACTAACACATTAAATCATACTAATATGAAGTATGAAATCATTACAGAAAGTGAAATAGCAAATGGAGTGAGCCCGGATAAATTTAAAATTATAATACTTCCAATGGGGTTAAAGTTACCAGCATCTGTTTTAAAAGGGATTGAAAATTACACAGATAGAGGTGGTAAAATTATAGTTAGTGATCCCGGCGGAAAACTTACCAGTTCAGCTATAAATCTTGCTGAAATAACTGGTGTTAATTTTAAAAGATCATTACATTTAGGTTCTGAAGCAAAAGTTAACTGGAAAGCAGGAAAAATAAAACCTAAAGAAAATTCGTTTCCACCAAGCTCCAGAATAATTTTAATTGGTCCAGAAAGTAATACAGAAGTAATTGCAGAATGGTCTAACGACGAATTAGAAGACGTTCCTGCCGTAACAAAATCCGACAGAGGTTGTTATATAAGCTGGTTATGGGGCACTGAAGGCAATATAACATTTAATTCATTCGCTATCAAAAGTGTTATAAACAGCTTAATACCTGGTTTAACAAGCTTAGAGACGGTAAAAATAACACCAACAAAGTACAACGAATATATTGAAGAGATAACAGAACTCCATAATTCTGCTGGAGGAGCATTATCAACTGTAATTCAGGCTGATCTTTCTGTTCCTTTGACAAAAATACAAGAGCAAATGTATATGTCTGATGTACATAAAGCTTTATTTCAAATGCATTATACAGATAGACGCTATGCTAATGCTCAAAAAGAATTTGACAATGCAAAAAAATCAATCATTGAGGCTTATGCAAGAGCAATACCATCCAGGCTTGTTGAGGGCAGAGCACTATGGCTTGACAGAGGTACTATAGTATCAGTTAAAAAACCAGAAGATATGAAGAAGCTATTTGATAAAATAGAAGAAGCAGGAATTAATGTAGTATATTTAGAAACTATTAATGCTGGTTTTCCAATATATCCCAGCGACTATATTGAGCAGAACCCTTTAACCAAAGGATATGACCCCCTTAAATCTGCAATTGAAGAGGCTCACAAAAGAGAAATGGAACTGCACGCCTGGATCTGGGTTTTTGCAGTAGGAAATACAAGACACAATGTTTTAATTAACAAGCCTCAAAACTATCCAGGGCCAGTAATATCTAATAATTTTTACGAAGGTGCGCTTTTAGGGCCAAATGGAAATATGTTACCTCCCAATCAGACAGAATACTGGGTTAATCCGGCCAACCCTGACGTTCAGAAATTTTTGTTAAACGTTCTTAAAGAAGTTGTTACTAAATACGATGTAGATGGAATCCAACTTGATTATATTAGATACCCTTTTCAATCAGATACAACAAACATGGGATTTGACTTTGTAGGCAGAGAACTCTTCGAAAAAGAAACTGGCTACAGTTTAGATAGCTTAAATAGCGAAACATTAAAAGCCTGGAGAGATTGGAAAACAGATAAAGTATCTCTTTTTGTAAAAGAGGCATCCGAAGAATTAAGAAAAGCAAAACCAGGCTTGCAGATCTCAGCTGCTGTATATGCCGGCAATGAAAGAAGACGAATGGCAACAATTCAACAGGATTGGGAAAAATGGATTGATAATGGATGGATAGATACACTAAGTCCAATGAGCTATGCTACTAACACAGAATCACTTACAGAATTAGCTGGTTATGTCAATGAAACAAGTAACAACAAAGCACTTATATATCCTGGCCTAGCGATAAGGCAATTAGATACCGCTGGATTCCTTGAGCAACTTGATACAGTTAGAAGTCTGGGAATGGTCGGTAATACTATATTTGCTATGGCTCATCTAAATAATGATAAATTAGATATTCTTGAAACTGGTCCATACAGAAATAAAAGCCTTGTTATTCCTAATAGAGACCCTATGAAAGCTAGTAGCCTGCTTTTAGAAGATTTTCTAGTAAGAGTACATCGTTTTATAAACAATGGTAAGATTTTCTGTATGTCTAAAGACGATGAAGACAAGGTAAAAAATACTGCTCAAGATCTATATACATTAATTCAAGAGGCTACAATTAATCCATCAGAACGTAAAATGGATGTAGCTTACGAAAAATCAATTGAACTATCTAACCTGGTTAAAGATTGGCTTAGTTTTGAAAATAATCTTAGGCCAGGAAGAGTCAGATTACTTACAGATTATTTAAATCAAATTTCTTCTATACTGGCATACGCAAGGCATAAAGAAGCAACAAAATATCAAAGAAGGAAATAAAATAGTTTATTTCCCTCGAAACAACATATAACCTGCTATAGATATGTTTTGAACAAAGTAGTTTCTAACTTAGTACAACAACTTCTTTTGTGATAAAAAAGGATAGATTACTAAGTTTATAGATTTAAGATGTCAGTACAGGAAATAAATATAAAGGGTACAATAAAAAGAATTTCAAGCGGACCACTAAGAAATTTCCTATTTCTTGTTGGTCAATCCTATTTAACATTATACAGGGCTTTTAGTACCACATTAAAAGGCCAGATTAGTTTTAAAGATTTTATTTATCAGGCTTCAACTCGCGGGGTAGACTCCATTATACTCATACTTATAACCTGCACATTTATAGGTATGGCACTTGCACTCCACATGACAAACGAACTTATAGAAACATATGGTGCGGAAACAGCTGTAGGTGGGCTTATAGCTCTTGCAATAACAAGGGAGCTTGCACCGGTAGTAACTGCCATTGTTATAGCAGGTAGAGTTGGCGCATCTATAACAGCTGAAATAGGCTCTATGAAAGTTACAGAACAAATAGACGCACTGAGAGTAATGGACATAGACCCAATAGATTATTTAGTTGTACCAAGATTAATGGCTGGTGCATCTATAGCACCTTTGCTGACTATTGTAGCCTGCGTAGCTGCTATTTTATCAGCTATGTATCTTAGTTATTTTTATAAAGGACTGGAGTTTTCAATTTATTTAGAATCAGTTCAGGAAATGCTTCAAACAAAAGACGTGATTGTTGCCATGCTTAAAGCTTCAGTATTTGGAATTCTTATTGTAACTATAGCAAGTACATTTGGGCTCAATGTAACAGGAGGTGCAGATGCAGTAGGCTATTACACTACAAAAACAGTAGTATGGAGCTTAATAGTTATATTTATAGCAAACTATATCATTACAAGCATATTCTACGGAGCCTTACATTGATAAAAGTAGACCCAGCAGCTAAACATGTAATATATTTCGATAATGTTTATAAGGCATTTGGCTCTAAAGTTGTGCTAAATGGAGTATCCTTCTCTATTGACAAAGGTGAATTACTTGCTGTAATAGGCCCTTCAGGAGCTGGAAAAAGCACTATTTTAAAAATAGTTAGCGGATTACTTGACGCTGATACAGGAGAGATAACTTTATCTAGTACAAAGAAGGGTATGGCTTTTCAATTTGGTGCACTATTAAACTTTTTAACGGTAAAAGAAAACATTGCCTTACCTCTAAGAAAAAAAACAAAGATGTCAGAAGACGAAATAAATCATAGAGTATTAAAAGCCCTTGAAAATGTTGGGTTAAAAGGTACTGAGAGTCTTTTCCCCCCAGAATTATCCGGAGGAATGCAGAAAAGAGTTAGCTTTGCAAGAGCTGTTGTAACTGACCCTGATATAATACTCTACGATGAACCTACATCAGGTCTGGATCCAATGACATCAACAATGATTATAAATGACGTTTGCCTCTTAAAGAAAAAACTATCTGCAGCAGGTATAATAGTTACTCATGACGTGCCAACTATATCGAAAGCCGCTGATAAAGTAATATTGCTATATAACGGTAATCTGGTATTTAAGGGAACCCCATATGAGCTGATGAATTCAGATAACCCCTATGCAATACAATTCTCAAACGGACTTTGTAATGGTCCTATAACAATTTGTCCGCACCAGGAAACTTAAAAGGTATAAAATATGAAGCTACAACATGAAATAAAAGTCGGATTATTTATAATAGCCAGTATAGCATTACTTGTTTACGTTATACTCTGGCTTCACAAATTTGATATGTCATCCTATTTACAAATTTCTGCCAGATTTAAAGACGTAGGAACACTTAGTATTGGATCAAGCGTTTTATACAGAGGTGTTAAAGCTGGTACTATTTACGATATTGTTATATCAAAAGACCAGGAATACGCTCTTGTAAAGATAAACATTACAAATAAAGAGATTAAAATCTATGAAGGTTCAGTAGCTTCAGTTGTAGACAAAGGTTTTACAGGCACAAAAGCACTTGCAATAACCCCACCTGACAATATTACAGATAAAAAAGTCCTTACAAAAGGGGCAATAATAGAAGGAAGAAGATCATTTACCCTTGATGAATTCCAAAGAACACTCACTAAATTATCTGACGAGTTTACACTGGAAGAAATAATCAGAGAAATGCATTTACTGCTTAAAAACACTAATGACCTTACTGGAAAACTTGATACCCTGGCAGATAATACTGAAACCGTGCTAAACCAGGAAAGCGGCCAAAAACTTAATAAGTTTCTGGAAGACACTACAAAACTTTCAAGAAGCCTGGAGGTCACCAGTAAGCACCTGAACAACATAATTGGCGATAAAAAAGTTTCTACAAACATAAAACAAAGTATAGCTAATACCAACCAGGCAATGCAAAACCTTAATAAAGTTGTAGATAAATCAGAAATAATTGTAGACAAAACAGGTACACTTGTCGATAAATCATCAAATACAGTTGACAACCTTAATAATACTGTAACAAATCTAGATAATACAATTAATAACCCTGATTTGCATGGAAGTTTAAGAGAGAACATGCAAAAAATGTCTGAAATACTGACAGATGTCCAGGATATAACAGGTGATAAAGAAATAAAATCAGATTTAAAAGAGATTATTAAAACATCTAACGAAAGCATTCAAAGACTAAACTGTGTTGGAAAAGGCCTTAGCTCAACATTAAGTAAACGATTTCTTCTACCAAGAATGATGTTAGGAACCCCTGGTAAAAGTTTAAATTCATGCTCCCAGCTAGATAACATAGATGTTTCAGATAAAAATAAAGAGAATACACCGGATAACAATGAATAAACCAGAACTATTAATGCCTGCAGGCAACCTGGAAAAACTGAAATATGCTCTTCATTATGGAGCAGATGCTGTATATCTGGGCACAACTGATTACAGCCTTAGAAACGTCACCAAAGGAGAGACAATAACACAAGATAATTTGAATGAATGTATAAAAATAGCTCATGATATGAATACAAATGTATACGTAACTATTAACATCTATGCTCACAACAAAGACATTAATGCATTACCAGAATACGTGGAATATTTATCTGATCTAAAACCTGATGCCATTATATTTAGTGATATTGGGGTAGGAAGTTTAATTAAAAAATATGCACCAGAGATTCCTTTGCACCTTAGCACACAGGCTAACACTTGCAATTACGCATCAGCTCAAGCCTGGCACGATTTTGGAGTAGCAAGAATTATACTTGCAAGAGAGTTATCACTGCCTGAAATAGAAGAAATAAAAATCAAAGTGCCATCTCTAGAACTTGAAGTATTCATACATGGTTCATTATGCATATCATACTCTGGACGATGCTTAATGAGTGACTACATGACAGATAATACAAGAAAATCAAACCAGGGTGGTTGTGCACAACCCTGCAGGTGGAAATATTATTTAATGGAAGAAAACAGACCTGGTGAATATTTTCAGGTTAACGAAGACAACAACGGCTCTTATATAATGAATTCTAAAGACCTATGCCTGGCTGAACATATTAAAGAATTTATAGATATTGGTATAGATTCCTTCAAAGTTGAGGGCAGGACTAAAAGTCTCTACTATGTCGCAGTTGTTGCAAGAACCTATAAAAAAATAATTGACAAAATATTAAAAAATGAGAAAGTTGACTATTTAAGTCAAATTAGAGAACTAAAGACTGCGGGTAACCGAGGTTTTACGACAAATTTCATACTTGGTAAACCAGAAAGCAAAGATTATGACTACGAAACTAGTAAAGGAAAAGCCGGTCTCAAATTCCTAGGCACTAGTCTTTCTGATAGAATTATAGACGGGAATTTATTAACTCGTGCAAGAAATCAAATAAAATTGAATGACCTCGTCGAATGGATAACCCCAAATAACTCTTATACAGGTACAATAGAACATATAATCAACAAACATGGCGAGAAAGTAGAAGTTGCTAATACTAATGACGAAGTTTTTTTAAATATTCCCGAAAAACTTGATGATTATAGGTGGGCTATTCTTAGAAGCAAAGGTTAAACATGTTTTTCAAGCTCAAAGCAGACTATATACTACAGCATGTTACAGACATAGATCTGAAAGATCTTAAGTCTAAAGGCATTAAAGGTTTCGTATTTGATCTTGATAACACTATTATGGCCCCAAAAACCGGAAGATTAACAGAAGACATTGAAGATTGGTTAAAAAAAGTAAAAGAAGATTTTAAAATTGCAGTAGTAAGCAATAATCATAAAGATAATTATATTGAAAATGCAGCTAAAGTAATAGGTTGCCCTGTATACGGAAAAGCAAAGAAACCTCAAGTAAAAATAATAATGCAGACTCTTGAGGAAATGGAACTAAAACCAAACGAAATAGCCGTAGTAGGAGATAGACCACTCACAGATATCTGGGTAGGAAAAAAGCTTGGTTCTGTTACCATTCTTGTTGACCCCCTAATGAAAGACAATGAATCCGAGCTTGTAAAGATTCTCAGGAAACTAGAACGTAGTTTCATTGAAGAGCCAGCTGAAACATAAATTTTTAAAATTAAAAAAGCTGCTATAAAAAATTTTGGAGCGTACGAGATTCGAACTCGTGGCCTCTTGAATGCCATTCAAGCGCGCTACCAACTGCGCCAACGCCCCAAATTTTTCTTTGTAGCATTAATTATCATATAAATTGAAGATTTTGACAATATGACCCAAAGTATAGCATTACATCTTAGTAAAACGAATCTTATAGATTCAATGTAAGTCATATCAGTTTTTTACACTCTTTAAATTTAAAAACCTGTTTTTATGCAACAAGATTAAGTCTTGACTGATTAAGACTATTATTTAAAGCTGGTTGAAAATTTGATTGCTGAACTGGAACTGTAGCAAGAGCCGCATTAAGCTGTGGAGGATTTTGAATTATTATAGGTTTCTCTTGGACTGGTTGAGGATTCTTATTTATAACTACGTTTGGAATACCTGCGTGATGAATTTTCGGAATTAATTCATTAGCTGATAGTTCAATAGGTCTGGCAATATCATCATCAGTATCATTACAAATGAAGTATAATTTCCCATCCTGGCCTAATTTACTTCCTACTATTGTTATTTCGTGTCCACCTGTAATTTGTGCATTAGCATCTGTCTCAGTAATACCAACAATTACATTAAACCCGGATTTTAATGAATTAATAATATCCATTAAAGTATCCTGGTAATTTTTGTTGTAACCAACTAAGAATGCGTTATCGTCAACGACTTGATAAGTAACTGAAGACTTACCACCTTTATCATCGACAATTGCTTCAGCCATACTTTTTTCAAACTCAGTTAAACCACGATCAGACTGATTGAATCCTCCAGTTCTTATGTCTGTTAAAGAATTATAAGATTTAGCACTACCAAGTTGCATAAATGTAGACTGCATTAATACATCTAAAGGAGAACGAGAGCCTTCAGATCTTGATTTACTCTGAGAAATAGCTCTATAAATAGCTGCTTGATCTGGTCTTAAAATAACTTTGCCTGTGGTGAAATTATCTGCATCATACTCTACATTAAATTGATCCAACCAATACATTGCAGAAAGAGGATCTGGATCAATATCGCTAAAGTTGAAAACTTCTTCTACAGCCATTTTTGGGCTTGTAAGGTCAGCAGCATATCTAGCAAATTCAGCTGGGCGTTTATCAGCTAAATTAAATTCCATACTGGCTGCAACACAGGTGCCACTGGCTTCTACATTATACGCAGCCGGTAAATTAGATTGATTTTGCTGAACCTGTTGTGATTTCTTCTGTGCGGTAAAAGCGACATTAGCATTCTGATTAGTATCAAGGCCTACTGCACCAGCTACTTTAGAATAATTTGGATCATTCATAATCATATTAGAAACTTCAGGTGAAAGTTTACCAAAGTTCTGAGTTATAGAATAAGGGTTAGCCAGTGCTCTTAAAGTACTATTCAGAATTATTTTTGAGTCTAAGCCATTAGCTCTGGGCTCTCTAACTATTCTGGCAAGATTTAATAATGTACTACTGCCATCATCGGCATCATTTGATAAGAGCTTTCCATTATCTAACAAAAATTTTAAATCTGCTTTGCCCTGTGCATCAGCAAATTTATTGACTTCAATGTATGCTTGTTTTAATGCCTGGTCTTGTAATTTAGGTAATACACTCATTGACATAACAGGGCTAGTTATAAAGCTACCTAATCCTGTAAATTTAACATCACTATTTAGTTGAGAATTCTTTGTAACAATAGCCTCCGGCTTTCTTGTTAAGCCTTTTTTATATGTAGGTATAGTATTATATGAATTTAAATTTATTTGAGAGAGCATACACTTTTACCAAGCACTGAAGACTAATTTCGTTAATTTTATAAAACAACTAAAAGTAAAAAGTTGATACATTTGCGATACATTCTTAACAATTACTTAATATAATTGTATTGTTTAAGCATGATTTTTATGGAGTTTATAAACTTTATGAGCATGAAAGACACTGAAGGAAATATAATTACACCATTTGAAATAGAAGAAGAACTCACAAATTATAATACTAGCAAATATCATATCATATGTGTTCCCTACTCAGAAACTGTTTCATACCTAAGAGGATCTGATAAAGCACCAGAAGCAATAATAAAAGCATCAGCACATGTAGAAATGTATGATATTGATAGCGAAAGTGAACCATGCTTCAAAGGGATCAGTTTAAAAGAAATAAATGTCAACACAGATATAAAACAAATATGGAAAAATATCGGAGAAGAAGTAGATAAATGTCTTAAAGATGGGAAATTCCCTGTAATATTAGGAGGAGAACACAGCATTTCGCACGGAGGAATTTTAGCTTGCCAGGCACATTCTCCAGATATATGTATTTTACAGATAGATGCTCACAGTGACATAAGATCAGAGTTCAATAATGATCCATATAACCATGCATGTGCCCTTCGACATGCCTTTAATGAGAATATTCCAATTATTCAGGTAGGAATCAGGGCAATAGATAAAGAAGAGCACCTGTTAATAAAGAATAATCCCAATAAAATTAAAACATTCTTTGCCAGCAAAACCGGTCTAGATATTAAAGAAGTAATAAAATCAATAACCAATACAAATGTGTATTTAACTATCGACCTGGATGGTTTTGACCCCTCAGTTATACCAGCTGTTGGAACCCCTGAACCAGGAGGTCTCAACTGGTATGAAGTTATCAATTTACTTGAAACATTATTTAAACAGTTCAATGTTATGGCAGCGGATATAGTTGAGCTGGCTCCTAATGAAACAAGCACACCTTCAGACTTTACAGCAGCAAAGTTATTATATAAATTGCTTAGTTTTAAAACTTAAATTATTTACAAAAACCTTCTCGCTGGGTAGCGTTAGGCAGTTCAAAAATCGGTGCTTGATTTTCCGGATATACATTTTGAGGTAGTTTGCCCTGCAGGTTTACAACGTGTGACCTTACAAGTTCATCATTACAATTTGCAAAACTATTTATATGGTTAAGAATTTTTCCTTCCGGATCTTCATAGCCATAATGCCATAAACCAGAAAAGGCTTCTTTTTGAATTTCTTCATTATAACTACCAAACGATTGTAAAAATACCGTAATATCTTTAATTGGTGCAGGGTTATCCTGGCTTGGCTTCTCATAATTACTAAAAGCTTGCAAAATAGCCATTGTCAACCTCTCATCTTCCGGGTGCTGTTTATAAGATTCTGTGACTAATTCAACGACTTTATCTGTTTTCCATGCACCAAGCGTACTTGAAGCAGTACTTATAACACTTCTATCTGAATCTCTAAGCATTCCTACCACATCTGCCAGAGCATTTGGATCTTCCGGATCAGCATTTTCAGTGATGTACCTTACAAGAAGCCTCCTAAAACCAGCTGCTGCATCCGAATAAGGGGTATTATAATATCTATCTGTAACTTCCGAGAAAAACTCTTCCTTCGGTATAACCT
Source organism: Cyanobacteriota bacterium (assembly GCA_040752795.1). GTDB lineage: Bacteria > Cyanobacteriota > Vampirovibrionia > JBFMGH01 > JBFMGH01 > JBFMGH01. Next base: position 62,253 of record JBFMGH010000264.1, on the reverse strand, counting down.
CAGATAATACTTTAAATGCAACGGCTTGATACTTAATATTGTTTTGATCCCACAGTTGTTCTTTTATTGGAGCAACAGCTAAATCTTTATAATCAACAATACCTTTAATAGCATAATTGCGCACTTCTTTTTCATCAACATTGTCTTTTAAAACCTTAATAAAAATATTAATAGAATCAGGGTGTCTCATTGTTTTAAGCCTTTTCAGACCCTGAAGTTTAACAATAGGGCTGGGATCTTGCAAAACGTTTTCAATTTCTTTATAGTCAGGAGCAGGGCCAAAATTCTCCTGTTGTGGTTGCTGAGACGTATCTTGTTGTTGTGCAGGCTGATTACAGGATGTTAAAAATATTAAAAGAGCCAGCACTAAAAATGAATTTATAATTACTAATCTTCTAAACATTTAGAAATCTCCCAAAATTTTCATTTTGTTTAACTATTATGACTATTATAAAAAATAAATATTATAAGTACAGACTGAGCAATAAAAGCACTAAAGTTATCTTCCTCCGCCAGTTAAAAACTTCAGGAAAGGTATTTTCCATTCACCATTAGTAATTGCCTGCTTATGTTCATCAACTACACTCAGAGGACAAGCTTCAATAAATTGAACCAAACAAAATACCAATACAACCAGATCATCTACCTGACCTACTACAGGCAATAAATCTGGTATAAAATCAATTGGACTCAATACATATATTGATAAAACAACTATAAAAATAATTTTTGTTAACAACGGAATCCGCATATCAAAAAATAACCGCCATGCTAATTCAACATTATGTAAAAATGTCGTAAAAAACTTATTTATACGGCTTAAATTCATTTATTCCCCTCTTAATATTATTTATAAGTATATTAGTATTATGACATTTAGAAATATGAATTGTTACATTTTTGAAAGAAATTTATATAAAAATTTAGTTTAGAAAGAGTGAATGAAAGATGCTAAATTAATCTCAAAAGAATAGAAAAGAAGTATTAATATAAGTAAAAATTCTTTATTATAAAGATAGAAAGACTTCTTATAATTGACACATCTTAATTATAGTGGTAATTTACAATAATAAGTTAAGGTATTCATGCAGCTTTAGCTAGGTTAGTAGAAAATTAATTATCAGGACTAGAGTTTTAGAATCAAATTTTAAAATACTCTATAAGAGAATATAAAATAGAACCCTACTAACTTCAAAACCAAACTTATCTGAGAGAATAAATATTACTATTTTGAAGCTTTAAAACATGCAAGAAACAAGAATATCAAAGAAAAAAAATGTTGAACTAACCTTTGGTTGGTGGTTGTTAACAATTTTTACCAGTTTTATTATAAGTGCAGCAATTATATGGATTATACATATAATCTGGCACCCTTCTATAAAAGAAATAACAGGTAATCTATCAGACAGTATAAACATATTTAAAGCTGGAACAGGTTCTCCAGCACTGCCATCAATTAAGAAAAAAATGACTATTCTTGCTATGGGTGTTGACTCAAACGGCAGAGGCACAGATCCTTTCAAAGGAACACGCACCGATACAATGATTGTAGCTATTTTTGATCCCGTCCAAAAAACTATCAATGGGCTTTCTATTCCAAGAGATAGTAAAGTTTATCTTGCTGATAACAGAGGGGTTGATAAAATAAATGCAGCTCACGCATACGGTGGGCCTGAATTAGCTGTTAAAACTGTTGAACAAACGCTAGGAATAAAGATTGATCATTATGTAATCATTGATTACGCTGGATTTAAAGAAGTGGTTAAAGCTCTTGGCGGAGTAGATGTTTTTGTAGAAAAGAGAATGAAATATACAGATCATTCTGGCAAATTATACATAGATTTACAACCAGGCAAACAGCATTTAGATGCTGAACATGCTGAAGGTTATCTTCGTTTCAGGCATGATGCTGAAGGAGACATTGGAAGAATAAAAAGACAACAATGGTTTATGAAAGCTATTCTTGAAAAGCTAAAAGAACCTGCTACTGTATTTAAACTTCCTCAACTTATTGAATTGTCTCAAAAATACGTTAAAACTGATATGAGCTTAACTACTATGTTAAAGCTGGGAGGGTTTACTAAAGATATTGATCTTAATAAGATACAAATTGCAACCATTCCTGGAACTCCTTCTATGTATAGCAGGGTTAGCTACTGGTTAATAGATGTTGACAGAGCACAAATTCTTGTAGACAGACTAGTATATGGTTTTGAAGAATCTAATATATCAAACAATAGTAAAGAAGAAGCAATCACCGTAAGTATTCTTTATTCTCCAGAGAAAAAAGAACTAATTGAAACCCTCAAAGAAACATTAGAAGGGGCAAATTATAAAGTTGTCTGTAAAAACACAACAAAAGAAGTTCATACAAAGATAATATCTCACTCAAGTCGAGCAACACTTGAAACTACAAATCAACTAAGATATGATTTGTCAGAGTTAGAAAATGCCCCTGCATTTTTATCACCCAAAGAGGTCTATTGTGCACCTAGCGATTATACAATAGTACTTGGCAACGACACTTAAGGAGGAAAAATGACTAGAATTGAACTTAAATCAAGCAATAATATTAATAAACTTAGCATATTATTAGGCCTGGTACTATTATTAAATATAAACAATTCAGCTTATTCGCAAGAAGCACCTCTTACAACAATAGGAGAACCTCAAAAAATAATGCAGCCGGCTGATATCCAGTCACCTTTTTCAACAGATACTCCTACAGATACAGGTGAAGAAACCTTACCTCCAGCTGATAACTCTGAAGAAATGTCTCCTTTCACAATAAAAGAAGATCCCGAGACCTCACCACAAACAGATATAAAACCAGTTGAGACTCAACCACAAATTGAAAACCTGCAAACACAACCAGACCAACCACTACAAAGCCTTATAGCTGATCCAAAAAATAAATTAGGTCTTGCCTACCCATTTATGGAGCTTGAAAAAACAAAAGAACTTATTAAAAATAAAGACTATACTGGCGCTAAAACAATAGTTGAACCACTTACGGAATGGCTAACAATTTTAACAGAATATCATATCCAGTTATTTCAAAAGTTAAATAATATAGATACAGCAAAAAATCAAGCTCAAGTAGAGAAAAAACTTGCATTAGATGCTGCTTTACTCAGAGACAAAGCTTATTATCAACTAGCTTTAATATATTTAGGACAAAATAAAGAAAAAGAAGCTGTTAAATATTTTGTAGAAGTTGTTAAATCACAACCAAAAACTGAATTAGGTATGAAGTCTTATGAAATTCTTCAGCAAATAGGTTTTACCGAAAAAATAAGATTAGCAAACTAACATGCCAACAATAAAAATGTGTAGCGGAAAAATACGCATTAGTTTTAGCGGAAACCTTAGTACTAAGGAAGTAGCGCAATTAACATCCTTATTTAGCAGATATCGAGTTAATATTGTTGATATTAATATGTTTACATTAAGAGAAGAATTGTGTAATCTCCAAATTATTTGTCAAAGCTCATCAACTACAGATGAAACAGACTCATTTTGGAATGATATATTTGAACTAACACAACCATTAGGAATTACATATAATAAACAATATATATAACGCAAATATACTAATCTATCAATAAGTCTATAGTTTATTTTTAAAAGGTCTACACAGATATATATATTCATTAATTAAAAGGCACTTGTTTTTTATGCTATACTCTTCCATTGAAAATAATATTGGAGGTAAACTATGGAATTAACTAAAGTAATTAAAGAACGTTGCTGCAATAGACAATTTAGCGATAAAAAGCCTTCCAGAGAACAGTTATTAGAAATATTAAAGGCCGGTCAATTAGCACCATCATGGGTAAATGTTCAGCCATGGCATTTTATTATTGTTCAAGATAAAGAAACCATTAAACTATTAGGGGAACTTTCATTTGGGCAACCACATGTTAGCAATGCAAATACATTAATTGTATGCTGTGGAACTTTAGATTCCTGGAATCCTGATAATTATAAAGATATTATATCTTCAAGACCTAATATTACACAAGATAAAATAGACCGCCTACTCAATAGCCCTGCTTTTAACCCTAAATTGTTAGGTGATGATACTGTTATAATGAGAACTGTAGAAGAAGTTACTTATGCTATAGCTTACATGACACTCGAAATAGAAAATCAGGGATTAAGTGGATGCATTATAGGTGGAATGGGCAACACTTTAACTAAATCCAACTTAGATATATATAAAGAAACCACTAAAAAATTAAACCTGCCTGAAGACGTAATTATTGTAGCAATGCTAGTAGTAGGTTACCCGGATGAAGAAAAACCTCCTAAAAGCAGAAAAGAACTCTTTAAAATTGTTTCTTTAAATACTTTTGGCAACCCTTTCTAGAATTTATTTACTCAATTTTAAATTCACTATTTTTATTAATAGGTGGAAGATCTACTCCTGAATTTCCACCCGGATTAGAAACAGGTTGAACATGAACTGGTATTGGTATCGGTTGAGGAACAGGCATTGATGTATTAACCTGAGGGATCTGAGGTTTATCAACTGCCACCTGACCAGTATCAGGTTTTTTAGTGATCGAGGTCGATGCGGTATCCGTCGATAAGCTTGGCTTAGAAGTTACTGCTACACTGGTTGTTGTATCTGGTTTTTTAGTAGAACCACCTTTAACAGCAAACACGTCTTTTTGTTTTGTCATAGTAACAGTTCTTGCAAATTTCCAATCAGTATAATCACCATAGATAAGATAAACTTTAGCCTGAATTAAATGAGATTTTTTAATACCCTCAATTCCTTTAGACGAAGATAATGTAATTTGCTTGGTAGATTCATTAGACTCTAAAGGTTCCTTTTTAGAGACTACTATCTTTTCAATTCTGCTAATTATGTTACCTGAATCAAAAAATACAACCTGAACCTTAAGAAAATCAATTTTATCTTTACCTTGATTTTCAACAACAAAAGACACTTTAGGAAATAATTTATCAGTAACTGTATTAGGGGTCAAAGATGATTCTATTTTATTTATTGAAATAGAATAAAGTATCTCAGCAGGTATTATTATACTTGGATTAGCTTCTTGAGCCTTTTCAAAACAAATCTTTGCCTCATCCATCTTATTTTTCTTGGCTAACTCAACACCTTTATCAACCAGAAGCTCACCTAAATAAAGTGCTGCTGTGCCAGTTGTATCTAAGTCATATGCTTTTTCATACTCTGCTATAGCTTCATCTCTTTTATTTTGCTTTCTATACATTTCAGCAAGCTTAATATGAGCAGTTGGATTATCTATAAAATCAATAGACTGATTTAATGCCACAATAGCCTGATCCTGTTTCTTTTGATTTAAGTGATAATTTGCTATATCTATATATGTTTTAATGACTTTATCTTCAACTTTTTGCTGCGATTCAACATCTAAAGAATCATAATTCTTAAAGGCCAGTTTATATTTTTCAATAGCCTCATTTCTTTTACTCTCAGACAAGAATTTATCTCCCCACTGTGTGTATAATTCAGCAAGTTTAACTTTAATTTTATCTGGTTTTGGATCTTCAACAGATAATAACAAGTTCTCTGCCTTATCAAATTTATTTTCAGAAATCAACATTATAGACATTGCAATCTGTGCATCAAATTTACTCTTGGAATTACCACTTAATTCAACAGCTTTATCAAACTCTACTTTTGCAAGTTCTGGTTCATCAGCCTCTAAAAGAGCATTCCCCATATGCAAATGCGCTTCATAACTTGCAGGATACATATCTATAGCCTTTTTATAAATCTTTAATGCAAGAGCTGTCCTTCCTGTTTTCTGATACATTTCACCCTTAGAAAGCATACCATCAAGTGATAATACTGTATTAGGGATCATCCATACAGATATAACAACCAATGCTATTATTCCACCAATAATCAACATTTGTTTTGTACTGCTACCTTTATTTATTCTTTTCATAATATTCAACCCTAGCCTCTTATTAACTATTACCTGCCACTCGATCTGGTTTGTACCATTTCATAGATCTTTTGGTAAATATAATTTTAAATACTACACTAATTACAACAATAGTCCATAAAATAATTACAAATATTGCTGTTTTAATGGACGCTATAAAAGCAAAAAGGATTCCACACCTTTCAAATTTTAATATACTTGAAAACAATAACGTGATAAAAAAAGCTCCTATAGCAGCCAGCACTAAAAGATTTGAAAGTATCTGAGGAGTGCCACCCGCCAATATATATACTACCTGGAGTATAAAGTCAGATATCAACCAAACAGGCAAAACAAATTCTGAGAAATATGCCAGCATATCAAGAGATAATTTGCGAGAAACCTCTTTAGAAAATATAATCTGATCTGAATAATCCAGGTATCTTCTTATACTACCTTCAGCCCAGCGCTTACGCTGCCTGATTATTGCTTTAAAAGATTCTACAGCTTCTTCTTTAACACATGTATCCGTACACAATCTAATTATATAATTCTTAACGTGCAACCTTGTAGACATATCCAGATCATCAGTAACAGTATTCAAATTCCATTTATCTACTGCTTCAACAGCTGATCTTTTTATTAACTGACCATTACCTCTCAACTCTACAGCAGCTCTTAAGCTATCTCTACCAAGTTGAACATTAACATCCATACAATACTCATAATGCTGACACTGAGTTAAGATATTTGTGTTTTTATTAAGCATAACTTTTCTTGCCTGAACAGCTTTAACTTCTTCATCAGCAAGATAAGGTATCATCTTTGATAAAAAATCTGGTTCAACCTTAGCATCAGCATCAAATACGCAAATAACCTCACCATCTGTCATATTAAAAGCATCATTAAGAACTGCTGACTTACCAGGAAACGCATCATCAGGCCTTGTATGATATTTAACTTTTTCTGGATATTTTTCAGAAAGCTCTTTAGCAATTTGTGCCGTATTATCTTTGCTTCTATCATTAATAATTAAAATATTATATTTCGGATAATCAATTTTTATAAGATTTTCAATAGTTGCACTTAAAACAAGTTCTTCATTATGAGCAGGTATAAAGATATTAACCAGAGGAGAATATTCTGGTTTATCTACGTTTAAAGGTGTTTTTCGAGATCTTATTTTTATCCACATCTGTGCCATTGCCAGTATAAGACAATATAATATCATAAATGCAAGCACAAAAAGTGTTGAAGGAATTTCTGGCAGATAAACCTTTATTAATATAAGGAATATCCACAAAATTATTATTAATAATGCTAATAAAACTCTGTCTTTCACTCGTTTAATATGCCATCAAGCGTGTGGAATAATCTCTTAATACCATCTCAGCTTGTTTAGTACCATCGATTTTTTCTGCTATCTGAGCCATATTTTCAGCAGCTTCAGAGTAACAAGATGATTCTAACATCATTTTTATTCTTTGGGCTAGATTGTTAACAGAAAGTTCGTCATACTTCATTTGAGTAGCGACTCCTAATTCACATAATCGTCTAGCGTTATTTTCTTGTTCAATTTGCTTTTTATCGGGAACAACCAGAGCTGGTTTGCCGAGAGTTAAGATTTCCATGGCTGTACTATGGCCTGCCTGAGTTATTATCAAAGAAGCAGCTTTATAGTAAGAAGCAATAGATGGTACTAAGCCTCTTAAAGTTACATTCGATGGAATAGATTTAGCTTCAAAAGATGTAAATATATCAAAATCAATATCTTTTAACTTATTCGCCACACTTAGCATAGCATCAAAAAGCGGTCTTCTATAGGCATGACCTCCTAAAGTAACAATAACATAAGGTCTGGTCGATTCTCTTTCACAGATTTCAATCTCTGACCTTTTCCAGGCTACCAGAGGTCCAATAAATTTTTGACGCTTCATTACTTTAATATTAGAACTCAAATTAGGCAAACAAACCGTATGAGGGGGAGGGAAATCAGGTATTAAAAGTTCTTCAGCAGAACTTAACCAGGTTTTCATAACCCAATCAAATGATTTACCAAATATTTTTATTAAAGCAGAGTCTTTTTCAAAAAATGGATAAAAAGCACTCTGATTTGTCACAACGATACAAGGCAATCCTATAATATCAGCAGCTAACACAGGGGCCATTCTGCCATCTGCCACAACACATGTAGGTTCATAAGCTTCTATGACATCTATTTCTTGCTGTATTATTTGATTGTATGTCAGTGCCTGAGAATGGCTTCGAATAATAGTCTTTCCTACATCAAAAGAACCATCTGAACCCATAAGTTTTATTTCTTGCTGGAGTCTTATAGAAGGGAAACTATAACTTTTGATCTTTTCATATGCATAGCTATAAGTACCTAAAACTAATTCATCATCAGAAAACCGCTTGGCAACAGCCAATGCTCTACTAGAATGACCATAGCCTTCACTACTAAAAGAAAAGTATATTCTCAATTTAGCCGGCTTATATTTCTTTTTAGTCTTTAATGGTAATAAAGTTGACATATATTAAAAAAGATTCTTTAGTTTTTTTCGTACTCTATACAACCCAATTGAGCCAAATATCAGCAAAGGCACTCCTATAATTAATAACATATAGAGCAGACCTATCATATCTGCACCAATAGCAACTATCACAACAGGCAAAGTGGAAGATGTACTGAGAATAGTAAACTGTACTCCAAAGACTTTGCCACGCATATTTTCAGGAATAGAGCTTTGAAGTATAGTTTGCACAGGTATAGCTACCAGAGCAGCGCCAAAACCAATAATAGTTGCTATGAAATAAGTATAAATCATTCTAATTGTTAAATCAAAGGCTTTCAGATGAAACCCGAGAAATTCTATAATAGGCACCTGAATAATTCTTTTTTCCGGTATCAGGCCAGTAAAGCTAAGAATCATAAGACTAAGACCCATTATAGCAAAGCCCATAAATATTAACAAAAACTTTGACTTCTTACGCCAGAACTTTCCAACAAGAAAAGCACCTATAACCATACCCAGCCCACTATATGCAACAATATAGGCAAACTTTTGAGCACCTAATTTAGGTAGCTCCGGATACAACCACTGGGTAGAAATACTAATACTTAAAATGCATAGTGCAACAATAGTAGAAAATAGTGTTGCAAGCTTTAACATAGCATTTAAAACAATCGGAGAACTTTTTATATAGAGTAATCCTTCTTTAAATTCTTCAAAAAATTCTTTTATTACTTTATCATGATCATGAGCTACTTTCTTTTCAACCACTCCTATAAGGCAAAAAGCTGATATAACAAACAGGCCTGTTATAGCATAATGGACATATTGAATACCAAATAAGTTAATTAAAGGGTCACCTAAAACAAATCCAAATATAACAGAACCCATCATCGTTGTAGTAAACAATGAATTAGCTGAAATAAGATGTTTTTTCTCAACCAGCATAGGTATACATGAAGCCTCTGCTGGTACAAAAAACTGTGTTACTGTAGATATAGAGAAGGCTATAACATATATACCCCACAGGCTAGACTCAAAATATGGAAGGAATAGTATAATCAACCCCCTTAATACATTTGTAGTTATAAGGGTATACTTTTTGTTCCATCTATCAATAAAAACACCTGCAAGAGCCGTGAACATCATTGCAGGTATAGTAAATGCTATATATAACCAGCTCTGATAGACTGCCTCAGTTGAAATATTATAAGCAATAATAGCCACAAATACCACAAAACATACTCTATCACCTAGTTGTGAAAATATTTGAGCGATCCACAGTGAAAGAAACGGTTTATTTTTTAATACAGCTCTGTAACCATCTTGCTTGCTCAATTTTTTTTCATCCTTGCCAGAAATAATAAAAAATTACTTACTTATTTTTAACTTAAACATAGAGTTTCTATCAACTTCGGTGTTTTTAATTTATAGTTCGATTTTTTGTCAATGTACTCAAATAACAGACTATGCGCTTTTGTAACAGTATTTACATCTAAATTAAACGGAAAACTTGAAATACCAGCGAGGTTAAGTAAGTATTGATAAAGATTCTGGGGCAGACAGGTTAAATTGGCATTTTTACTACTACAATCAGGACATACTGCCATACCTGAATCAGTATTGAAGCATATATCAGTTGAAGTTAAAATTTTAGATCTGCATTGCCCACAATAATCAAAAACTGGTTTATAACCAGCCCAGGAAATTAGTTTATAACTATAATTAACAATTAATGTTTCTAATATAACATTTTCATCGGACGTTTCAAGCTCTTTTAGGCTATTAAAAATAAAATTATAAAAATATTCAGATTGAGGATCATTCTCAACACCAAAAGCTGAAGCAAGTTCAGCAAAGTACATGGCATAAGTAATCTTTTTAAGATCTTTTCTCAGATGTTTAAAAGATTCTATAGTATCACATTGAGAAATACTATCAAGATTTCTACCCTCATAAAGAATCAAGCCAGAAGCCATAAGAGGCTCTAACCTGCCTCTCAGCTTAGATTTTGGGTTTTTAACACCTTTGGCAACTGCTCTTATTAAACCTCTATCTTTAGAATAGAGTACAATTATTCTGTCATAATCTTTAAAATCATATGTTCTAAGGACAATAGCATCAGTTTTATAATTAGACATTATATAGTCCTTATACAAAAAAGTGGGGCGAGTGATGGGACTCGAACCCACGAATACCGGAACCACAATCCGGGGCCTTAACCTCTTGGCTACACTCGCCTCAATAAAAGCGGGCGACGAGGTTCGAACTCGCGACAACTAGCTTGGAAGGCTAGCGCTCTACCAACTGAGCTACACCCGCCTGTTTATATTATTTTATTTTAAGAGAATCGGGATGACTGGATTCGAACCAGCGGCCCCCTCGTCCCAAGCGAGGTGCGCTACCAAGCTGCGCTACATCCCGAAGGGTATTATTAGTTTATACAATATAAGTGAAGAGTGTCAAGATTTCTTGGCATTATATATATTTTTATATAGCATTTGTTTCAAAACTTTTTCATGTTAATAACTGAATAAGTGTATTTTTAAATATTATCAGGCTGTAAAGAGGACATTTTCAAGATTTGAAATAGTAACTGATGTACCAGAAACAGTATGAGTATATGTACTACCTACCAGGTTCCAATCTAGTGCTGCACCTTCTAATGTAAGTGTATCTGTCTGGCCGCTACCATCAATATTTATAACATTGTTATTGCCTACTGCTACGTATACCGAATCGTCTTCGGTTCCTAAATCTATATTAACATTATTATTAATACCATCTATAGTTATATTATCCATACCTGCATCTGTAGTTACAAAATTATATGTTGTATCAATTCCATCAATAGAAAGGTTATCATTACCAGCTGTAAAACCACTTAAAGTAATATCAGATCCATCATAAGATATTGAATAAGAGTCATTAAAATTAACCGTTTCTATAGAAGAATCAATTGTGGTAGTAGCTCCTGAAATATTGTTAGTAATGGTTAGAGTTCCATCAAGATTATCCATCAATATATAATCAGAGAAATTAGCACTCATATTAATTGTATCTGTTCCCACGCCACCATTAACTACAAATGTATTGCTGTTAGAATCATCAATGTTTACAGTGTTTACACCAGAAGTCAGATTTACTACCGCCGTGTTATTATTTCCACCAAGATCAACTATATCATTTTGATCACCAGCATTAATAATAAAAGAGGTATTTGCATTAGATGTTATATCAAAGTTTGTAGCACTTCCAGGTAAATCATTTATTGTTAAATCTGTACCATCATAATTTAAGGTTTTACCATCTGCCAGGTTAATTGTTTCAATATTAGCATCAACTGTTACTGTTGCACCAGAAAGTGTGTTTGTTATTGTAAGTGTACTATCTCCGTTATCCTGGAATGAATAGTCAGAAATGTTTCCAAATAAATTAATTGTATCTGTTCCTACACCACCATTAACTACAAATGTATTATTGTTAGAATCATCAATGTTTACAGTCTTTACACCAGAAGCCAGATTTACTACCGCCGTGTTATTATTTCCACCAAGGTCAACAATATCATTCTGATTATCTGTATTAATAATAAATGAAGTATTTGTAAAAGTTGTTATATCAAATGCAGAAGAACTTCCAGGTGTATCATTAATAGTTAGATCAGTACCGTCATAGCTTAAAGTTTTACCATCAGCCAGGTTAATTGTTTCAATATTAGCATCAACTGTTACTGTTGCACCAGAAAGTGTATTTGTTATTGTAAGTGTACTATCTCCATTATCCTGGAATGAATAATCAGATAAAATACCAGTCAAATTAATAGAATCAGTACCGCTACCACCATTTATATTATATGTAGCAGAAACTGTATCATCAACATTTACAACGTTTGTACCACTATTTAAGTTAGCCGTAATATCATTTCCAGCACCTCCCAGATTCAGAGTATCGTTATTATTACCTGCATTTACAATAATACTGGCCGCAAAACTATCATTAACTGAAAAAGTAGAAGAGGATCCAGGTATATCCGTAAAGGAAATAGTTTCAATTGAAGTACCAAATGTTGTATTAGCACCTGACAAATTATTAGTAACTGTATAAGTAGTATCACCATTATCTGTTAATGTATAATCAAGACCCGCAGTAAAGTTAACCGTATCTGTAGCCGTACCACCATTGACAATAAACGTATTAAAATTCTGGTCAGAAATATTTACATTATTATTGCCAGAGATTAAGTTGACTGTCATATCATTATTAGAGCCACCAAGATTAACTATATCATCCATATTACCTGTATTAATAATCATATTAGAATTGTTTTGCGCTGTTAGATCAAATGTAGTAGAAGATCCAAGAGCATCAGTTAGAGTAATAGTAGAACCATCAAAATTAACATTAACATTATCCCCTAATGTTACTGTTTCAATAGATGTATCAATAGTTGTAGTAGCTCCAGAAATATTATTTGTTAAAGTAAGTGTGTTATCTCCATTATCTATAAAAGTATAATCAGAAACATTACCAGACATATTAACAACATCAGTACCACTACCACCACTTATAACAAAAGTATTATTATTTGTATCATCAACATTAACAGTATTATTACCAGAATTTAAATTAACAGTAACATCATTATTTAAACCACCAAGATCAACTGTATCATTATTATCATTAGCATTAATGGTAAATACAGTATTAACACCACCAGTTAGATCAAAATTACTAGCATTACCCGGAGCATCAGTAATTGTTATAGATGAACCATCAAAGTTAACAATAGAGCCATCAGACAAATTAATATTTTCTACAGCAATATCAATTGTAGTTGTAGCACCTGACCCTGTATTAGTAACCGTTAACGTATTATCACCATTATCAGTAAACGTATAATCAGCTAAAACCCCGGAGAGACTAGCTGTATCAATCCCCACTCCCCCATTTACCACAAATGTATTATTGTTTGAATCATCAATATTTAAAGTGTTTGTACCAGAAGAAAGATTTACTATTGCATTATTATTAGTTCCTGCAAGATTAACCACATCATCGCTATCTCCAGCATTTATAATAAAGGATGTATTATTACTAGTAGATAGATCAATATTGCTGGAATTACCCAGACCATCCGTAATAGTTATTGTTGAACCATCATAACCAATAACAGTTCCATCATTCAAATTAATTGTTTCTACAGTCGAATTAATTGTAGTTGTAGCACCTGATATAACATTAGTAAGTGTAAATGTACTATCTCCATTATCATTAAACTGGTAATCAGATAGATTTCCAGCCATATTAATTACATCAGTTCCGGTTCCTCCATTAACAGTATACGTTCCTATATTTGAGTCATCTATATTAACTGTGTTATTACCAGAATTCAAGTTAGCAGTAATATCATTATTAAGACCACCAATAATAACCATATCATCCTGGTCATTTGCGTTGATAATAAAACTCGAATTACTGTAAGTTGTCATATCAAAAGTATTCGATCTACCAGGAGCATCTGTTATAGTAATTGTGCTTCCATCATAAGATAATACAGATCCATCTCCAAGATTTATTGTTTCAACGGTCGAATCTACAGTAGTAGCTGCACCAGATATAACATTAGTAAGTGTAAATGTACTATCTCCATTATCGGTAAATGTATAGTCACCTAAAACTCCTGCCATATTTATTATATCATTACCAAGGCCTCCACTAACATTGAAAATATTACTGTTAGAGTCATCAATATTAACAATATCATCACCTGCACCAAGATTTAAATCAATATCATTATTTGTACCACCAACAGTTAACAAATCATTTCCAGACATCAAATCAACCTGTATAGTTTCATTATTGAATGCTGTTAAATCGAATGTGTCATCTAGAGGAGTTCCACGTAAAACAACTCTACCCTGAATAGGTCCATCCATAAGAACTATATTTTCAACAAGATATGGATCCAGTGTTACAGCAGCACCTGATATAGTATTTGTAATAGTCATGGTATCATCAGGATTATTAACAATATTATAATCAGCCATAACACCATTTAATACGACAGTATCCTCTCCAGAGCCTCCATTAATAAAATATGTACTATTCGTACTATCGTCAATATGGACATAATCGTTTCCAGACAGAAAGTTTACAGTAACATTATTATTTGTTCCATCTAAAGATACTGTATCATCTCCATCATTAGTGTTTATATTAATACTGGTATCATTATAACCAAGAGCATTAATAAAGCTATCCATACCGGGAGTATCGTAAACTACAAGACCATTATCAAACTGCACATTATCTATGCTGGTTAATATTGTAACTTTAGTTCCAGAATAAATGTTCTCATAGTATGTTTGACCAGGCAGGGTTCCTGTAAGTGTCCAATCAGCAGCCATTCCCTGCAAAGTAAGTGTATCAACCCCATGAGCACCATCTATTGTAATATCATTGTTTTCACCAATTCCAACATAAACACTATCGTCATCGTTAGCTAAATTAAGTTTAACAGTGTTATTTGTTCCAGTAATACTAACAGAATCAGCACCATTGTATGTATCAATAAAAACAGTATTGTTAGAACCAGTAATATTTACCGTATCAGCATTAATAGTTGTTTTAATAGAGAAGTCTGTTCCGTTAAAAGCTAAAGAAGAATTATCTGCAAATAGAATGTTTTCTATATTAGAGTCGATGGTGGTTGTAGCAAATGAACTGGCATTTTTTATGGTAAGTGTGCCATCGTCATTTGTCTGAAAAGTATAATCTCCAACGTTACCAATGAAGCTAATAGTATCTGTGCCGCTACCTCCAGCGAGAACAAAGTTGTTATAATTTGTGTCATCGATGGTAACAGTATTTGTTCCACTACCCATATCAAGTTGAATGTAGTTATTTGTGCCACCCAGAGCAACAGTGTCATTACCATCATTTAAATAAACAACATTACCACTGTTATTTAGAGCTGTATAATCCAGATTAGAAGAGCTTCCAGCCGGGTCATCTACAAGTTGTCCAAAATATACATTTTCTATGTCATTAACAGTTACAGCTGTTCCCGTAGTATTGTGTGTATATGTATTACCTACTAAAGTCCAATCAAGTACGTCACCCTGAAGGATAAGAGAATCTGTGTAGTCACCTCCATCAACATTAACAATATTATTATTTCCTGTTGCCACATAGAGAGTATCTTGTTTATCTTCAAACTGAATATTTACATTATTGTTAGTTCCATCAACAACAACAAAATCATTACCAGCACTCACATTAACATCTACTGTATTACCAACACCAGATACAACAAGTGTATCATCACCACTGTTCATATCTAGGACATAAGAAGAATTGGTTGTATCAATTAACATTTGCTCACCAGTTGCAGCAGAATTGATGGTAATATCAGTTCCATCAAAAGTCATTGTTGATCCATCAGCAAAATTAACCAGTTCAATGTTTGTATCAATAACAACAGTGGCCCCAGAGTATGTGTCCGTCATGGTAAGTGTGTTGTCGCCGTTATCCTGGAATGCATAGTCCGTTACATTTCCAGACATATTGACTGTATTGGTACCGGGGCCACCGACAATAGTAAACTCATTTGCACTGGAAGTATCAACATTTACTGTATCATCACCTAAACCCACATCGACCTGAATAGTATTATACGTTCCTCCAAGATTTACTGTATCAGTACCAGCATTAGTATTAATATTAACTGTATTATTGTATAAATTAACAAGATCATAGGTAGAGGTATTCGGTGCAGGATCATTTATATTAAAAGTTCTATCATTTTGAGCCGTTGGTTCAGAGTACACAGCAGTATCTTCGATCGAGGTCATATACTCAGAAACAGCTTTAACAATAGCTGAAACATCACTATAACCCTCGCTTAGAAGTTGCTCTGCCCTCTCTGAAGGAATTGCCCTATAAAGCCCCATTAAAACCGGAGATTGTGAAGAAACATACCTGTCTTCATTTTCAAGAGTAAGGGCCATAGAAGTTTCTAATTTTTGTAAATCATTGTTAATAGATAGACTATTTGTTTTAAATAGACTATAAATCCCCCATGCATTGATGGAATTACTGATTCCGAAATAATTTACGGAACTCAATTATGACCCCTTAACGGACACACTTACCTATTTTCGTTATCGTCTTATGATTATGAAAGTGAAGAGTAGTAAAGTTAAATCTTTACATTATTTAGTATTATCTGGTTTTTATATACATAATTTATTCGTCAGAATAATTACACATATGAACGAACTTGTATAACAGAGAAGGATTAAAAGAAGCAGAACCTTCGTTTAACATAATCTTAATAGTTTCTTTAGAAGTTCTGGCAGGCTTATAAACACGTTTTGACGATATAGCATCATATACATCTGCTATAGCGCATATTTGAGAAAATAAACCTATTTCATCACCTTTAAGATTCCTGGGATACCCTGAACCAGAAAATCTTTCCTGATGCTCTAATGCCACTCTTGAGATCTTATAAGGCAATTTTAGCTCTTCTTTAATAACCTGGAATCCAAGCTGAGCATGTAACTTCATTACCTGAAATTCTTTATCAGTAAGCCGACCTGGTTTATTAAGAACTTCTTTAGGAATACGCATCTTACCAATATCGTGAAGTAGTGTTGCTAATGCTAGATCTTTTATATCATTCTGTTTCATTCCTATTTTCATCGCCAATGCAACACTTAATGCTGAAACATTAACATTATGAGAATAAGTATACTCATCAAACATCCTCAATTGACCCAGATAATCGACCTGTTCAACTTTTTCAGCTACTTCTGCTACCAGCTTATCTCTAACGACCTCACACATAGCTACATCAGGAGATTTCCCTTCTTCTATATCAGAGAGAAATTCTCTGGTAGACTTCAGAACAGTCACCTTAACATTTTTATCAATTACAGAATCCCAGTCAGCTGGTTCTTCAAGTATTTCAGTGCTTCTTGGTTCTTTTACAACAGCAACATGAACAGGTTTAGGCTCAATTTTTTCTGGTTCAGGCTGAGGAACATTCTCTTCAATCTGTCTAAATAATTTTGTATAGCTAAGTTGAAGAATTTTACCAGGAGTTAATTGTGTACCTCTAGGACAGATAAGTTTTCCTTTATCCGTATAAAGGTCATATTCTAAAACCTTTTTTCCTTCCAGCTCTTTTACATTAACCCTGATCAAGGCACTACACCTTTATATAAAACTATTCCTTAAATGAAGTCATATGAGTAAATTTATATAAAACTGATGGATTAAACCAGCTACTACCATAGTTTAACATAATTTTCAAAGCATCTTGAGATGGTTTTGGGTTTGAATATACCTTTGTTGAGACCAAAGCATCATAAACGTCACAAACACTAACAACATGGGCCATAGAATCAATAGAATCTCCAGAAAGCCCTTTAGGATAGCCAGTTCCATCAAATTTTTCTTGATGTTCCAATGCTATTCTTGCTATATCTTCAGTCAAGCCTAATTCATCTTTTATTATTTTGTAACCTAAGGGGGCATGAAGTTTAACTATTTCATATTCTTTAGGAGTCAGAGCACCGGGTTTATGCAAAATCTGCTTCGGTATTCTCGTTTTACCAATATCATGCAATAAGGATCCCAGTGCGAGAGTTCGCAAACCAGTACCAGTCATTCCCAATTTATATCCTAACATAACAGCTAAAACAGAAACGTTAACTGCGTGAGAATAATCATAATCATCAAAAACCCTCAGCTGATTTAAGTGATGAACTTTATCAACACTACCCAACACTTCGTTAACTATTTCATCTCTAGCTGCATTATACACAACAGGGTCTGGAATTTCTTTACTTGTCATAGTATCAATAAGTGTATGCACAGAAGTTTTAATTGATACCTGTAATTGAGGGTCAATAATAGAATCAGGATTAATTTCATGAATTCGTGGAGAATCAAAAAGAATCGCCTTGGTAGGTCTTGTTTCTTCTTTAGTTTCCCAATCTATACTTGGAGGAACAGCTTCAACAGGTTTTTTCTCTACCGGTATTTCATCATCAGTTTTTCTAAAAACATCAATATACCTAAGCTGCAACACTTTACCAGCTGACAGAACTTCACCTGAACGAAAAATCAAGCGGCCATTTTTATTGTATAAATCAAACGGAAGCTGCTCAAGTCCTTCTAATTCTTTTACTAGTACAGGAATCACCGGTTAACAAGCCCTTACCCATTCATAATTCATCTATATATATTATAATAGAAAAACTAATTTAATTAAATGCATAGACATTTTCATACTATCAGGTAAATAAAGATCATTTAATTTACACAAATCTTCAAGGATTAGACACCTCGTAACTTTTCTAAATAGTTTTTAATACATTATGAAATAACTTTGATATATACTAATTCAAATTAATTTATTAAGGAATCTATTATGAACAAAAAAAGAGCATTAATAAGTGTTTTCAACAAAGATGGAATTGTTGAATTAGCAAAAAGTCTAATAAATAATTTTAATTTCGAAATAATATCTACAGGAGGAAGCAGAGAAACATTAAAATCTGCTGGGATAAATTGTGAAAAGATAAGCACCCTTACAGATTACCCTGAAATGCTTGATGGCAGGGTAAAAACACTTCACCCTAAAATACACGGTGCTATTCTTGCAGATAGAAGCAATAAAGAACATATGAAAACACTAAAAGAACATAATATCCAACCAATTGATCTTGTAATTGTTAATCTATATCCATTTAGAGAAGTAGCCAGCATTAAAAATTCAACTCTTGACAGACTAATTGAAAATATTGATATAGGCGGAGCAGCCCTAATAAGAAGCGCTGCTAAAAATTATCATCACGTTACAGTAGTATGTTCTAATGAAGACTATGAAGAATTATTAGAAGATATGGACAAAAACGACGGAAAAACAAGCATGAAATTTCGTAAAAAACTTGCTGCTAAAGCATTTGAGCACACACATACTTATGATAATATCGTCTATCAAACATTATTAAATAGATTTGATCTAGCATATACTCCTGAATCATTTAAGATTGAACTAACAAAAGTGGATGATCTAAGATATGGAGAGAACCCTCATCAATCAGCAGGATTATACAATTATTCTGATGCACCTAAAGATGAATTGGCATTCGAAGTTCTTCAAGGGAAAGAATTATCTTACAATAATTTAATCGATGTAACATCAGCGCTTAAAGTAATTGATGAATTTAACAACATACCTGCAGCATGTATAATAAAACACTGTAATCCATGCGGAGTAGCCATAGGTAAAACACATCTTGAAGCATTCAAAAAAGCCCTTAGTGCTGATCCTATAAGTTCTTTTGGTGGCATAGTAGGTATTAATGGTTTAATAGACGCTGATTTAGCTGATATTATGACTAGTGTCTTTTTAGAAGTAATAGTAGCTAACAAGTTTTCAGATGAAGCACGTCTGATATTTAATAAAAAGAAAAATCTAAGGCTAATCGAAGTACCTGAAGAAGTAAATCTCATAAGTAACCATATAATAAAACAAATTGCCGGAGGGGTTTTAATTCAAAATGCTGACAATAAAATGATCACCCAAAAAGACTTTAACATAGTAACAAAGAAAAAGCCTTCTGAAGCAGAGCTTGACGATTTACTTTTTGCCTGGAAAGTAGTAAAACACATCAACTCTAATGCAATAGTTGTAGCAAAAAATGGTCAAACACTGGGCATTGGCTGTGGCCAGACAAGCCGTATAGGTTCTATGGAAATAGCACTAAGACAAGCATGTGATGAAGCAAAGGATGCTGTAGTAGCAAGTGATGGTTTTATTCCTGCAATTGACAATATTCAGGCCGCTGTACAAGCAAAAATAAGTTCAATAATACAACCAGGTGGCAGTATTAAAGATAAAGAAGTTATTGCTACAGCTGATAAATACAATCTATCTATGGTATTTACAGGAATAAGACATTTTAAACATTAAATAAAAAAATACAAAAAAATCTCCCTTTCACTTTTAAGGAGATTTTTTCATAGATTCAAAATCCTCTAAGAGTTTTTTATTATTGGCTTCAATAACTCTTGATGTTATATTCATTAAAGATTTGGCATAAGCATCACACATAGCTTCCATATCTCTTTCAACATCACTAAGAGAGCCAACATCTCTTGCCCTACCCTGTAATATGAGTGCATTACCATACTCTCTAATTATTTCAAATTTCATTTTTTCATAAGTAGTTTTATACATAGTCTCCAGCTGACGTCTACTGAGACCACAAGTTTGTAAAGTCATCAATTTCTCCTCTAAGCACCGATCTTATCAAATATTTTGAACAATGGCAGGTACATACCCACAATAACAGCACCAACCATACCTCCCAAAACAACAATCATAAGAGGTTCAAGCAAAGAAGTCAAAGCATTGACGGCTCCTTCAACCTCCATGTCGTAAAAATCTGCGATTTTAGAAAGCATCGCATCAAGTTCACCGGTTTCTTCACCTATAGCAATCATAGAAACAACCATCGGAGGGAAAAGAGGTGATCTATCAAGAGGATCACTAATTCTACCACCCTGGCTTACTTCATCTCTAACTTCAGCAACTACTCTAGCTAAAACAGCATTGCCAGCAGATTCTTCTACAATTTCAAGCGAACTAAGAATAGGAACGCCACTACGTACCAACGTACCAAAGGTTCTGGTAAATCTAGCAACAGCTACTTTCTTAAATAAATCTCCAAAAACAGGCACTTTCAAAGATATCTTATCAATATAATACCTGCCTGTATCAGTTGCATAGATTTGCTTAAACAAGAATACCAGACCTATTACAGCTAGAATTATAACAATTAACCACGCAGACCTTAAAAATTCACTTATATTAATAAGAAACTGTGTATACGCAGGTAATTCACCACCTAAACGACCAAATAATTGAGAAAATTTAGGCAAAACAAAAGTCAACATAACAAAAAATATAATGAGAGCCAGAATAGTAACAATAGCAGGGTAAGCCATAGCTGATTTAACCTGTCCAATCAACCGTGCTCTATTTTCCATAAATTGTGCTATTCTATTAAGTACTTCATCAAGAACACCGCCAGTTTCACCAGCCCTTATCATACTGACATATAACTGATCAAAAGTTTCCGGGTGTCTTGCAAAAGCGTCAGATAATGATACACCCTGCTCAACATCACTTTTAACCTTGTTAAGTATCATCCGCATTTTAGGGTTTTCAGACTGATCAGCCATCAGAGTTAAAGCTCTCATCATAGCAACACCAGCATTAATAAGTGCAGAAAACTGTCTATTAAAGATAACCATATCTTTTAGTTTAACTTTTGCATATTTGCCAAGCATTTCATTAAGATCAAGGTTAAGTAAACTTGATGATCCACCTTTTTCAGAGTCTTCAGCTTCAACAAGATATAACCCTTTATCTTTTAGTTGTTGTCTTAAATCAGTTATACTATCTGATATCGCAACATTTTCAACTAGTTTACCATTTTCATCCCTGGCTTTATATTTAAATTGAGGCATTTATAAATTCGTTCCTCTCATAAAAACTATACACCTGCCATAGCAGAACCTATCATCCGTTTTAGATCGTCAGGCCTACTTGTTTTGCTCATTGCATCTTCGTAAGTTATTAAGTTTTGAACATACAACTCTCTAAGTGCCATTTCAAGAGTTTGCATTTTGTAATTACCACCAGTTTGTATGGCTGAGTATATTTGTGCTGTTTTACCTTCTCTAACGAGGTTAGATATAGCAGGTGTAACAATCATTATTTCTTGAGCCATAATACGACCATCTTTAGTTCCATCTGGTGATAACTTGGGTAAAAGAGTTTGACTGAATACAGCTACTAAAGAGTTTGATAACTGAATACGTATCTGTTGCTGCTGAGAAGACTCAAATACGTCTACAATACGATCAACAGTTGAAGAAGCCGATGAAGTGTGAAGGGTGCCAAACACTAAGTGACCTGTTTCAGAAGCTGTTAGTGCAAGAGAAATGGTTTCAAGGTCCCTCATCTCACCTACCAGTATAACATCTGGATCTTCCCTGAGAGCTGCTCTTAAAGCATTGTTAAAACTTCTGGTATCCTGGCCTAATTCTCTCTGGTGAACTACACTTCTTTTAGATGTATGAACAAACTCTATAGGGTCTTCAATTGTTAGTATGTGCTCTGCTCTTGTAGAATTAATGTGATCAACCATAGCTGCAAGTGTTGTAGACTTACCAGAACCTGTAGGCCCTGTTACCAACACTAGGCCTCTAGGCCTTTCAGCAATTTCCTTAACTATAACAGGCAATCCCAATTGATCAAATGTAGGAACATTGGTCGAAATAGAACGTAAAGCAGCTGCATAATTACCACGATCTTTATATACGTTTACCCTAAAACGTCCAAGTCCCGATACTCCGTAAGAACAGTCTAATTCCCAGTTTTGTTCCAATACTCTTCTCTGTTCATTTGTTAACATACTAAATATAAGTCTTTGTGTATCCTCTTTCGTTAATGGAGGATAATCTGTCCTTACAAGTTTACCATCAACTCTAATAACAGGAGGCAAACCCATAGAAATATGTAAGTCTGACGCATTCCTATCAAATACCAACTGTAGCAATTCTTCTAGAAACATCCATTTACTCCTACTCTTTATTACAAAATTTACTCATATATTATATTATGACTCAATTTTTGAAAAACACCAGGGGCATTCAGTCATTTCTAATGATATTTCACCACCACAATGATTACAATCCTGGTCATAATTAAAGTTTATAACTTTCAAGCCACATTTAGCACAGTTTGTCCAGCCTTCTTGAATAAGTGCACTACATCTTGGACAGGTTTGTTTAAGCTCATGCTGACAGAATGGGCATTTATAGTATTCTTCTCCAACAGGCTTAGCACAATTTGGACACATTGAAGCCTGACCTTCACCAGTAAATGTAACTCTGATAACTTCATCCAGGGTGGTATGGCCTTCTTTGGCCAACCATAAGCTATACTCTAGCAGTGTCATCATACCTGATTCCTGAGCAGCATGCCGTATAATTGCAGTGTTAGAACCTTTAGCTATCAAGTCTCTTAAATGGTCATTGATACGCATAAATTCATAAACACCAACCCTGCCCTTATACCCAGTGTCACTACATGTATCACATCCCTTACCTCTATAAAAAACCTTATGGCCAAGCTTGTCAATACTTAAGTATTTTAATACATGGTCATCTGGTTCATATTGTTCTTTACAGTTAGAACATATTCTTCTTAAAAGACGCTGTGCAAGAATTGCAAGGGTTGAACTTGATATTAAGAAAGATTCAACATCCATTTCACTCAGACGCATAATAGCACCTGGTGCATCATTAGTGTGAAGTGTAGTGAAAACAAGGTGACCAGTAAGAGCAGCTTCAACAGCAATTTTAGCCGTTTCTTTATCCCTTGTTTCTCCAACAAGCATGATATCCGGGTCTTGACGCAAGAATGCTCTTAATATTCTTGCAAAATCTAAACCAATTATTTTATTAACTTCTGACTGAGTAATACCAGGTAAATCATACTCAATCGGATCTTCAGCAGTAGATATATTAACATCAGGAGTATTTCTTTCACTCAAGGCGCTATATAATGTAGTTGTTTTTCCACTACCTGTAGGCCCTGTTACAAATATAATACCGAACGGCTGGTTTACAACTTCTCTAACTGATTTAAGAGTAGGTTCATGCGTAATCAACTGATCTAAACCAAGAGAAATATTTGATTTATCTAGAATACGCATTACAACTTTTTCACCAAATTTACTTGGTAAAGTAGATACCCTAAAGTCAATAACCTTACCTGCCATTCTAATTCTGATACGACCATCCTGAGGCATCCTTCTTTCTGCTATATCAAGTTCTGACATAATTTTATATCTTGATACAAGAGGGTTCTGGACCTTTTTGGGAAATGTTTTATATACACTAAGAACACCGTCCTGGCGGTATCTAACAACAAGTTCTTTTTCTTGTGGTTCTATATGAATATCACTGACACCCCTTGATATAGCAACACCCAGTATACGGTTTGCAAGCTGTATTATAGGAGCTTCACCAGCAGTATCAGTTATTTCTGCAACATCCATATCTTCACTGGTGACTTCAACAAGGTCAACTCCCATTGAAGATATCAGTTCTTCTGTTTCTCCTTCAAGATCAAGTTCTTCATCCACTTCTTCTACTGGTAATTGTTGATTTAAAAACGCAAAAAAATCATCTTCTAAGACTACCACTTTTTTAATTCTTACATTTTTAAATTCTTTAAACCGTAGTTTAATTTCTCTTTCAGCAAGCAAATTAGCTGGATCCACCATCGCTACAGTAATTAAATTACCGCTTCGTCTAATGGGCATGATCTTATGATCGGCAAGAATTTTTCTGGGCAGGAGATGCACAATTTCATCTTCAAATTCAGTATTCTTTAGATCTACATAACTAACACCATATTGTAATTCTAAAGCGGATCTAATCTTTGTTCTAAGGTCACTTTCCTGCATAATGTCCAGGTCAGCTATAGCCTGAACTAATGGTTTATCAGTTTTTTCATGCTCATGAAGAGCTTTTTTCAATTCATCATCAGTTAAAATCTGTGCTTGTAATAATAAATCGGTTAGTGGATTTTTAACTAAAACCATATTTTAATATATTCCGTCATTTCTGTAACAATTTAGCTAAGTATTTATTATTGTTTCATACTGTATTCTAACATCATTAGCCACAATAGCAGTATTTAAAGTAACATACAACATCAATATTTTATTACCAAGAGAAGTAAACAGCAACACTTCATTGCCAGTGCTTACTATAGTTTTTCTTAAAGAACCAAGATTCATATTTTTAAGGAATACACCTAAATTAGCATAAAAGTTAGGTAACATGCTTGCAATATTTTCAGCATTCTTTGTTTCATCAATAAGCTTACTAAGTATCAGGTTTCCTTCTCCATCTGATAGTATTGCACCGATAACTCCGTTTATAGAGGCTAATGTATTAATTAAGTCATTATTTTCTCTTTCAGCAGCAGTTACTAATATTTCATTAAGTTCAGTTAAATTATACAATGAATAATCTGAGTCAACAAAAATTGTAATAATATTGTCAGATAATTTATTTAAGACTATAGAGCCTGTATTAGATTCCAATGTAACATCTTTAGCTGGTTGAAAACCTAATTTTGTTAAAGAGGTAGAAACTATACCAAAAGTACCAGACGCCATAGCCCCTATAACTTGCTCTTTATGAATATCATCAAGAGTACTAGCCTGGATAAACCCTGCGGCATTAACTATAACACTGGAATTAATACCATTGATTTCCTTTAAGGCTGCCAGTTTTTCATTAGTTTTGCCTCCTGCAACAGCAGAAATAATCTTTGTAGTTGTCGCATCAGAACCAACACTTTGCATTAAAGCATTAGTTTCAATAATATTCTCAATATCCCTGTGATCAACTAACAGCTTGCCAATAGACGTAATCTTACCACCACTTTCATGGTCTTTTTTCTTAGGAGCGTCAGTAAGCCTAGGAATCACAGGCTTTTGATTAGGATCAAATGGCTCATGCGGGAGATCTTGAGAAGCCACAATCTCTTCTTCAGGCTCAGTATCAGAAGAGACTGAAACATTTTCAGAAGATTGTTCTGCAGATATAGAAATAACAGGTTTTTCTTTTGGAGGTTCTGGTTTATCAGTGACTTCTCCGAGATCACCACCAAGCTCAGGTAAATCACCCAATAATAAATCTTGTTGTGGTTCTTCTTCTATCACTGGTTTTTCCTCAGGCACAGAGGGTTTTTCCTCAGGCTGTTTAAACGGATCTACAGGAGTTTGTTCCATTAAATCTTCAAAAAATACCTCTTCTTGAGATTCAGCTTTTGGCCTATTTTTATCATAATCATATAATGAAGGGGGTTCTTCTGATTTTACTTCTTCTACCACTTCAGGTTTTTGCTCCATTAAATCTTCTAAAAAAACTTCTTCTTGAGATTCAGCTTTTGGCCTATTTTTATCATAATCATACAATGAAGGGGGTTCTTCTGATTTTGTTCCGTGTTCAGGCTCAGATAGTGGTTCTTTAGGCTTCACTTCTTGATAACCCTTTACCATTACAGGTTCCTCAGGCAATGAATCTGCTGTTTGTTGAGAATAATTATCAGCAGGCTGTGACTCCAGTGGCTGCTGAAGGGGAGGGCTTTCAGGCTGAGAAGATATTTCAGGGGTTTCAGGCTTATCTTGTTTAGTAACTTCAAGAACTACTTCTTTCAAAGATATCAGTGCTTTACCTATAATAATACTCATCAGAATTGGCAACCCTAAAGTAACTGGATTAGCATGAAGGTCCAGATGCTCCATAGTCTGTTTACCCATGGCAATACAGATACCTGATATTATACCCATTGATAAAATGTATACTAACAACATTATACCAGTTATTGCCATATACTGTTGTATTTTGCCTTTTGAATATAAAACGACTGTAACAATCAAAAATATTGGTAAAACAGATAACAAGAGAATAAGGTTAACATTATAAGACGGGATTATAGAAGATGTAGCAAATTCAATTCCAATACCGCCTACAATAGTAATCACTAAGAGGATTACAGGTAATACAAAATTATTATAAGCAATCTTATACATTTTATTTTCACCAAACTAACTTTCCTACCGCAAATTTTAACTCATGATAGCATAATCAAAAAATCAAAGTCTTTATGATTAAAATAATACAAGAAATTTTTTGTCTATAAGCAAAATTTATTTAATAAGTATTATACTCTGAGAGAAGAATATATTACAATTATATATTCATACATACCCTCTTAAGGTAAAATTTCTTACAAAGGTTTAAGCAATAATTTTTCCTCAAATCTATTAGCACACAAAGACAAATAAGGTTGAACAAAGAAGTAGTTAGCAATAGGTCTTAAATGGTTTATACTATTATATGGGATACTTTATGGAGGTCCTTTCAATAAATGGGAATTTACACAAAAAAGTTTGAAGATTTTCCTGAAGGATTACTCAAGTGGATTGAGTCTGTAACGGAAGAAACCAATGCAAAAATAGAAAAAACTGAATGGCGTAACAAATTCGATGATAAAATATGTTACACACACCAACCAGAAAATTCAGAAGAATATGAAATAACAATCACCATAAGTGCAGACTCAAAACACAACATAGAATTTGTGGAATACTTAGTAGAAAATAAAATCAAGGCTATTGACTATTTAAAAAATTGTCTTACAGACTAAACATTATTATATTTTACTAAAAACTTTCCCAACAATTTTCTTTGACTCTTCAATACCCAAGAAGACTGTTATTATTGTATAAAAAGGGAATGCAACAATTGCAATAAAAATAAGTTTAAGAAATACATAAAGTGTCGTATCAGGAATATACAAATTCCAAACAAAATTTAACAAATAACACAAAGCGGCCATGAGTAAGCCCGCAATAAAAATCTTAAAAGATGGCAGCAAAAGTTTACTTAAAGAAAGATCTTTGACTTTATGTTTAATTAGAATAATAAGTAAAGTCATGTTAAAAGTAGTAACAATTGTAGTTGAAAGAGTAATGCCTCCCACCCCAAGAGGCCCTACAAGAAGCCAGTCCATAACAGCATTAACAACTATTGCTATTAAACCTACATATAGGGGTGTTTTAGAATCATCAAACGCATAAAATATTCTTGTTATAGTATCTCTTGCCATGTATGGAATAATAGAAAAAGATAAGAATATTAACGCATGACTTACCAGCAAAGTGTCATTACGATCAAATTCACCTCTTTCAAGTAATACCCTTATACCATCAACAGAAAACATCAGTATATAAACCAGCACAGGAAAGGATATAAACCACAATGATATTATAGCTTGATGAGCATAATAGCGAAGTTTATCCATTTCTTGTCTGGCAACAAATTCAGTAAACATAGGAAAAATAGGTACAAGCATTGCAGTAATCAGAACACCAATTGGCAATTGCAACAGTCTATTTGCATAAACGATTGCTGTCCAGCCACCTTCTGGCAACCCTGATACAAAAAACATATCAACATAAATGTTTGTCTGACCAATTGTTGTACCAATCATTGCAGGGAAAAGTATCTCGCCAATGTGTTTCATTCCATCAAGCTTGAAATTTAACACAGGTTTAATTTTAAAACCTGCTTTAAAAAATTGTGGCAATTGCACAAGCAACATTCCTGCAGAGCCAACCAAAGTTCCTATAGCCAGGCTTGTAGCGCCACAGCTGCCTCCAAAGCCAACTATAGCTACTATAATTGCCACACTGGCAATTAATGGGCTGATAGAAGGCCAGAAATATTTACCATAAACATTTAATACACCATAGAATATTCCTATCAAACCTCCTATTATAAAAATCGGAGACATTAAAACAAGAAATTCTGCGGCCATTTGATGTAATTCAGGAGAAGCTCCTGATGCAATTATTTTGATAATAGGTAAAGCAAATAATCCTATAAGCAGGGAAAAAATTGAAAAAAGAATAAAAGTAATAGTCATATAAGAGCTTAAAAGCTTGTTTTCATGTTCAGGTATATTATCTTTACAATTTACAAGCCTTTTGCCAAAAACAGCAATCGTTGCTGTATGGAATGGACCACCCAATCCTCCCAATAATATCAAAGCCAGTGCAGGGATTTGATATGCATAAAAATAAGCATCACTTGATACAGAAGCTCCATAAGCTCCTGCAATAACAAGATCTCTAACAAAACCGGCTATTTTACTCAATATAGTAACAACAGCTATTAGAGATACAACTTTAAATAGACCCGGCTTAGTCATTAATTTTTCGCTTTCACAACTTCTATCCAGAGTTTAACACTCATACCTTCATTCATATGAGAATCAGGTGGCATATAAATAACCTCATTAGCTCCCGTTTTAAGATAAGAAGAAATATCAATATTCTTTTTAACACAATACCCTGGAGGATCCTTAAGAACCAGATCTTTACCGTTAATTTTTAATCTGATAGGAGAAACTCCTTCACTATCAATCCACAAATTACCACGGCCCTGAGGAGCATAGAAAACCTGTTTAATAGGTTCTACAACAAAATCTTGCTGATACATAAACACAGGTATAGTTCCAAGAGCAACGCCAGTATAATAATGTTGTAAAATTTGATCAAATTTATAGCCTTTAGATGACATGCTGCTCGCCCCATACTGGCTCATTCCAACACCATGACCAAATCCACCACCAACTATTTTGATACCTACAAGATTTCCATTTGGATCAGTAGCTCGATTAATAATAATATTAGCACTTGGTAAAGCTTTTCCATTTTTTGTCAGAAGTCTTCTAATGTTTAATTCTTTCTGAACAACCCAGGAACCATTACTGCCAGTAATTTTTAAATCAATAGCTTTACCAGAGACTCCTCTTTTAAGAACTTTTAAATCCATTAATGTTCCTATATTGCTTGTTTTAGAGAAAGCAGGATTAACAAAAGGCTCTGATTCTTTAGTATTTGATAATTTAGCCAGGCTCATATTAATTTCTTTTTCCAATTCAGATTTTGTCCAATACCTATCCCAGCGATAATAACCAGATTTGACATCATGGGTAGCAGGCAAAGAGGTATAAAATTTTCTGGCAGATTCTTCATCAGACAAATCATCAAAGCCGGGTATATCACATTTACCTTTTAAATATGGCTTTGATCCACAGGGAAATTCTTTAGTTTTAGGATCAGAAAAAGCAAATTCATAATTTTCAGTAAAGCCACCAGGTGCTGAAGAATATAACGCAGTAATAACATCTCCTCTGTAGAGAGCAACTAAACCAGCTGTCTCCTCTACTGCCTTATTAGAAAGAGTATTTTCTGTATAATAACCAAAATAAACCTGACACATAACAGAATCACATATATCAAACTGATCATAGGGTTTTTCTCTTGGCCTTACAGCATAATTTCTTGCTGCAACTGCCTGAGCTTTAAGAGCCTCAAACCCAAAAGATACTGGCAATTCATTAGGAACAACACCTTTCAAATATTCATCCAGAGGCAAAACATTAACAACAGAAAGTTTTGCTGGAGAACTGGCAGCTCTAACAATTTCAAATTTACCCCGATAAGCAGGAACCTGACCTTTTCTTTTTATATCTAAAAGCCTGACATGCCCACCGGGAGAAAAAACCCCGACCGGGCCATTAATTTTTGAAAGCAATAACTTTGAGCTTGAATATATATTAAAACCATTAGAATCAACAGTAATCTTATATACAGCACCAGGAGATGCATTAACTAAAGTTTTTTCAAGTGACAAATCAGTAATAGAAAAAGCACTATCGGCTGTAAGTGTTGTAGACGAATATTCAAGATCATTAAAATCACTGGAACTAATTCCTACCCTGATTAACTGCTCCTGATATTCCTGGTTGCTTATTGCTGTTTGACAGAAAAATAAGAAACTAATAACAACCAGAATTATAAAATGGTACAATTTCAACATATCGAGTAATTACCTTTTAATGCAACATAAAATATAATAAACTATAAAATGAAATTAAGTTGTAATGTGAACAAAGCTAAAGAAAAACCTATAGGTCTCACGAAAAGGAAAAAGAAATGGTACCTGACATAGTACAAATAGAAGTATCAAGAAATTTAATCAGAGAATTATTTGAAGTAGCTGGTATAGAGTTGCCAGAGCAAGTTGATGACGAAGACATCATAAAGCTTATCAAAGCTATAAAAAAAGTAAAAGACAGTGATACCTTACCTCCATCCACAGAGAACTTAAAAGACCATCAGGAAAAAGAGTATAGTTCAATTCTGGTAGTTGATGATTTAGGTCTTGTAGTTTATCAGTTAAGTCTTTTACTAACCAAAAGTGGCTACAACGTTATGCTGGCAAGAAGTGCACCAGAAGCATTCTCAATCTTCGAAGAAAGAGGTCCTTTCGACTACGTTTTAATGGATTTATTTATGCCAAATAAAGAAGATGGTATAGATCTTCTTAAAAAGCTTAAATTATCAATATCCGGGAAGGAAACCAACACAAAAGTGGTCGTAATGTCTGCGACCAAAGATCTTGAAGCCATCGAAGAGGTCATAGGGCTTGGCGCTGACTCTTTCCTGGAGAAAGGCCAGAACTGGAAGTCAGACTTAATAGAGACTTTGCAAAACATTTAGTCTGTTTTTTGGTTTAAACAAACTCTAAACAAGCACCATAAAAGCGCATGATAAAGAAGTTAATTATTGGTATCTTTATTATTTAAGCTATAAAATTACCTCGCTTGTCTTGAATGCTACAATGCTATTGCCAGCATTCTTTTCCTCGTTTATGGTTTTTTTGCTTTTTATTTCTTTTCAATGATGAGCGGGTTAGAACCTCGCAAGCATCTTCTAAGACCCCAAGAGGCAGGTTGTACTCATTAGCTTCCATAGATAGTTCATCATAATCAAAGTCCTCAGCCCATGAACTAATATTTTTGTGAATCACGTGTTAGGTTCTCCTTTTAAAACTAAAAATACCAACGATAATTACTACATCGGATAAGTTTGAGAATTCTTTAACCATGTGAGTTAAGCAATTGATGAGAAAACAACAAGTTGTTTTTTTAAAGTATAAATTCAATAACCAATAGTTAACAGCTACATGAATACCCCCACAAAGGTTTTCATTACATTGAATATTATGTTGTTTTTTTCATATAAAAACTAATAAACCACATGAAAGGGGGTAGTAGCATCCATTAAATAGCGTATTTAATTAAAGGCTATAAGAGGGTTTCGGGAAACAAGTTAATAGTAATAAAAAAAAATTAAAAAAAAGCAGTAAATATTAAGTTTTGTTAACAAGCTCTATTGCCCTTTTCATAAGCTCAACAGCTACTTTTTGTTTAGTTGTTTTAGAGAGTTGTTCAATTTTTGAATCAGGATAAATAAAGCTAACTTCATTATAGTCACTATTCATACCTATATCATTTCGAGAAACATCGTTAGCTACAATCATATCTAATTTCTTAGACTCCAATTTATGCTTTGCATTAGCTATAAGATCATTAGTTTCTGCTGCAAAACCTATTACTATTTGGTTACCTGTTTTAATACCCGCAATTTGCTCAAGTAAATCAGGTGTTTTAGCCAGGTTCAAAGTCAGTTCAGATTGAGAAGAAGATTTTTTAATTTTTGAATCCGAGTAATTTTTCACAGTATAATCTGCAACAGCTGCAGCCATAATCAAAATATCAGCACTGCAAAAGTGTTTTTTCAAAGCCTCTTGCATCTGAGATGTAGTTTCAACCATTTCTATTCTGATACCTTCCAAAGACACTGGCACCGAAGTTATCACTGTAACATCAGCACCAAGCCTATTTGCCTCTTCTGCAATAGCAACTCCCATTTTGCCTGAGCTTTTATTAGTGATAAATCTTACAGGATCAATATATTCTCTGGTTGGCCCAATTGTAATTAAAATTTTCTTCGATTTAAGGGGGGTTTCAATATTAAAATAATCACTTACTTCAGCAAAAATATCATTTATGTTTCTAAGTCGACCATCACCTTTATAGCCACAGGCAAGGTCACCTGATTCCGGATTAATAAAATAGTAACCTTTGACCCTTAGTTTGTTGATATTTTCCTGAACAATAGAATTGTTCCACATATTAGTATTCATTGCAGGAGCAATGAATACAGGAGACCTTGCTGCCATAATAGTTGATGATAATAAATCATCAGCAATACCATTAGCAACTTTACCTATTATATTAGCAGTAGCAGGTACCACTATAATAATATCCGCTTTATCTGCAAGAGATATATGATCAATAGAATAATTTTCAGGTTCTTCAAACATATCTATATAAACTTTATTTTGCGATAGAGTAGACAGTGTAAGAGGAGTAATAAATCTAGTCGCAGATTCAGTCATTATAACTTCTACATTAGCACCTGATTTAACTAATAACCTAATAAGTTCTGCTGTTTTGTAAGCAGCTATACAACCAGTAATACCTAAAACTATATTTTTACCCTTTAACAAAGTCATTTAAAAAATTAGTTCTCTCTTTCATTTAAAATAATATTCTCAACTTCTTTAATTGCAAGTTCCAGGTTATCATTCTTAACGACATACTTAAACTTATTTGTAGTTTTCAATTCTTCTTCAGCAATTTTTAACCTTTTCATAACAACTTCAGGAGTTTCTGTAGCTCTACCTACCAATCTTGTTTTAAGTTCTTCAAGAGATGGAGGAGCTATAAAAATCAAAATAGATTCAGGAAGTTTATCTTTAACCTGCATAGCTCCCTGAACTTCAATTTCTAATATAACATCTTTACCTTCATTAATTTTTTCTTTAACTGCATCTTTAAAAGTGCCATAATAATTATCGGCAAATATAGCCCATTCCAGCATTTGCCCTTCATCAATAAGGTTTTTAAATTCTTCTACAGACTTAAAATAATATTCAACACCATTTCGTTCACCCGGCCTTATTTTTCTGGTCGTAGCAGAAACAGATAGAACAATATCATTAAATTTTGCAAGTATTTGCTTTACGATAGTTCCTTTCCCCACACCAGAAGGCCCGGTTATAACTACAACATTTCCTCTTTTTTGAGGTTCTGACATATGTTTAACTTTCCTGTACTTAAACAACTGTAAAACATTAAAAAGTTAAGGAAATAATAGTAAAAATCTTATTATTTTGCAATGATAGAAGCCAGATAAATAAAAAGCCAGGCTATAAAAGCCCGGCCAGAATCAATAATACTCTAACTATGCCGTTGGTTTAGCCAGAACAGCATTTTTAGAAACAAGTTTGTTTAAAGCATTAACATAAGCATGAGCCGCAGCAACTAAGATATCAACATTAGCAGCATTACCAGTATAGATACTACCATCTTCTGACTTCACTCTTATGGTTACTTCTCCAAGAGCATCCAGACCTTCTGTGATAGCCTGAATAGAGAATTCTATCAACTCATTGGGAACGTCAATAATTCTATTAATAGCCTGATAAACAGCGTCGATAGGACCTGCACCAATAGCAGCATCCTGAACAATTTCACCATCTGTTTTTTCAAGCCTGACTGTTGCTGTTGGCAGAGCGTGATCACCAC
Organism: Cyanobacteriota bacterium; assembly: GCA_040752795.1. Taxonomy (GTDB): domain Bacteria; phylum Cyanobacteriota; class Vampirovibrionia; order JBFMGH01; family JBFMGH01; genus JBFMGH01. The sequence continues at coordinate 27,628 of JBFMGH010000264.1, read as the reverse complement.
AGCTTACCTGAATATGCTCCAGTTTAAATTCTGTATTAGCTGCGCTAAACCTGAGTTCATCAGCAACAATATATTCTAAGTCACGGTTTGTAATTTTCTTTTTCTTATCAGCCAGAATTTTAAATCTCTCAAAAGCCTTATGAAGCTCTTCCTCTTTGAGCTCATAGCCCAGTTCTTCAAGCCTGGCTTTCAAAGCATGTCTTCCTGATCGTGGCCCCAGAGGCAACTGGCTTTCAACCAGCCCAATATCAACTGGATTCATGATTTCATAAGTAGTTCTATATTTCAGAACACCATCCTGGTGTATTCCGGATTCATGAGAGAAAGCATTAGCACCTACGATAGCTTTATTAGGCTGTATAAGCATACCTGTAAGATTACTTACAAGCCTGCTTGTTTTATAGATCTGGGTTGTATCTATAGTTGAATAAAGATTTAGTTTGTCTTTACGTGTTTTAAGAATCATTGCTATCTCTTCTAATGAGCAATTACCTGCTCTCTCACCTAATCCGTTAATAGTACATTCAACCTGTCTGGCTCCATTAGCAAGAGCTGCTATAGTATTAGCTGTAGCCATACCTAAATCATTATGACAATGCACACTAATAATAGCCTTATCAACATTAGGAACATTGTCCATAACATATTTAATTAGAGCTCCAAACTCGCTTGGAACTGTATAACCAACTGTATCAGGTATATTAATAGTAGTAGCGCCAGCATTAATAGCAGTTTCTACAACCTGACAGAGATAATCAGGGTCAGAGCGTCCAGCGTCTTCAGCAGAAAACTCTACATCTTCACAGAGGCTTCTTGCATATTTAACCATTTCATCGGTAATTTTAAGAACTTCTTCTCTAGATTTTCTAAGCTTATACTCAAGATGAATATCAGAAGTAGCAATAAAAGTATGAATTCTAGGTTTATCAGAATACTTAACAGCTTCCCAGACAGCATCTATATCTTTCCTGTTCGCTCTAGCTAGACCAGCTATAGCAGGGCCTTTGACCTGTTGTGCAATAGCCTTAACAGCATTAAAATCACCAGGGCTACTAATAGGAAACCCAGCTTCTATAACATCTACACCAAGTTTAGCTAGTTGTTTAGCAACTTCAATTTTCTCATTCATATTTAGTGTTGCGCCAGGAGATTGCTCACCATCACGTAATGTAGTATCAAAAATAATTACTCTATCCATTTCACAAGCTCCATTAACATTGTTTAACTTCTATACATACAAACTAAAAAGGGTTTAAGATAATTAATTTTAAATATTTTTGAAATAGTATGAAATACAGGGTATTGTAGCATAAAAATAAATTTATTTTATTGAGCTTACATGTTATCTCAATCCAATTACAAATAGGAAATCTTTTTAAAAAGTAATAATCAGAAACCAATACATATGTCTTTTATTACAATTATCTCACCTGAATAACCCACTGAAGCGACTGTCCCTGTCTCATGTTTTCACCGACCAGTGGTGGGCCAGAAACAATATTTGCATTTTTAAAAGCAATACTATACGTACCAGAACCATCTGGTATACTTGAACCAACTATAGTAACTGTATGAGTTCCAGAAAATAAATCGAGATCCCAGGTTCTGACTGTACCAAGCATGTTTGAACCAAGGTATTTTCCATCTACAAATAAGTTCCATTCGTCATCTTTATTAGCACCAGAATCTCTTAATACAATCTGGACATTTCCTTTATGGAACCCTTCATCAACAAAGCTATCTCTATCATTGTCAATACCATCATATTGATTTTCAGAATTACCTATATAACCTGGCATATTAAATATATTCATATATGGCTGATAACCATAATAATTATTATAAGGGCAAGGAGATGCACATGGAGGAGGTACCGGACGTCTATAAGCACCATATCTATTTACTTCAGTTGAGAATCCTGAGCCATCGTTATAATAAGGATCATAATAATTGTAATTATATGTATTATTATTATAGCTTTTCCTTGATTGATCATATTGCTGCTTTATTTTAGCAACACTTTGCAATGCAACATCAAGATCTTTAATAGCCTGCTGACGTTTTAACTCTTGCTGGGCCTGCTGAGATTTAACATATTCATTAGCTTCATCAAACTTCTTTTTTTGCTCTTCAGGAGATAATTGCTGATATGGCTGTCTATCTATATAAGACAACGGTGCATCATATTCGCTTAAGTCCAGTATGCCCGGAAAACCCTGGTTTTCATTTTCTGCAAAAACACTTAACATAGTGCAATAGCCGATAACAAATATACAAAATAATATTTTTAAAATTTTATTCATTAAATACAAATCCTTACTAGCTTTAATACAATTTTAACTAAAAACTTTAAGTTCTACTATTTTAGACGAAAAAAATGTTGAAAAGGATTCAAAAATAAGGGATTAAGATAAAATGCAAATAACATTGTAAATATGATCTGTACAGTTAAATAATAACTATAGTAAAATTAAGCTTAGTTAGTAGCAGTGTCAGTTTTCGGTATTATTTATAATGACAGATAAAATAAATGAAAAAGTTATAAACATTTTTGACAAACACAGCAAGAAAAAAGCTCCTTCAACGGAAGAAGAGAAGGTATACGTAAGTCCTGATGGTTTTCATTACGTGCATATAAAGTATGACGAAAATGGATTACCTTTAGACGAAAAAAAACTGCTAGAAAAAGCGGATGATCAAACATATATAATAAAAGTTCTAGAACAAAATACAGATCATTCTTCAATAAGAAACTTCAAAGTAACAGGTGATAGATTAATAGAATTTCTTGAATCATTTGTATCAGAGAAACGTCCTGGTAAAATAATAGAAATAGATAAATTTTTCGCAGATGAATTAGCTTAATATCCAGATAATTTAAACATATATTTAATATTAACAAAATCAATTGAATGGCTACCTAAAAAGGTAGCCATTCAAAGTTTTCACAGATTCAGTAAACAAGTATTATATCCCAAATTATTTCTTGAATTAGCTCATTTTATTGATATGATACTGCTATTTATTTTTAGCAAGATATTTATCTAGAGAAATAACATTACCAACAAAATCAATATCTGTTCTATTCCATACATTATAAGTATCCTGACTTACATAAGTTCTGTCAAAAGAACTATCAAGAGTTACTGTATTATGTCTAACCATTCCTTGCCTGATCGAATAAAGATCTTTAGAGTATAAAGCATATATTGTATCCAATCTTTCAATATCCTCTCTTTTCTGCAAATAGAATTTTTCTGAACCACAATGACGGCAGTATCTACTAGCCGGGTTAACAATACCTTTATTAACTATCGGTATAGATTTATGATCACATTTAGAGCATCTCAGAATAATCCAGTATGATTTATCACTAAGGTCCGAAAGAATATTCTGATTTTCATCGGATGATACCCCGGATAAATCAGTTGATTTCAAAAAAATCTTTTTAAAAACGGGCAACAAATTGTTAAATAGTTGGAGCAACCTCAATATAAAACTCCACAATTGCTTTAATAACAACAAAACTATTTAGTTATAATGACATTTTAACTATACTTTCTGTATTTGGTACAGTTCACATTTGCATGAATAGTTTAGCAAAGGCTAAAATGCAACAAGAGAGCAGCTTTTTGCTACTCTCGAGTAAAAAATAAACTTTAAATAATGTTAAGTTAGAATGCAATTACCCTGTATTCAGGAGTGTAGACATAGTCCTTGATAACCTTTTTCCTTGAAAATACCGGATAATTAAACAAAAAAGGTGTTTCTTTAATAGGCCTGGTAGGTATCTTCTCCGGGGCAGAATTTGAAACTCTTACTCGCACTTATAATCAACCTCCTTATAAAAGCGCCCCTAAACAACATCCATGTTTTAGTTTTCAGTAGAAATGGTTTTGTTCTAGTTAGCTGTTTCCCTGAAGTATAGGTCTAGTTTGCGTTTTAGCTGTTTTCTTGCTCTATGCAAACGAGATTTAACAGCAGGAATGGATATATTTAGTATATCGCTAGTTTTGCGTATTGAAAAATCGTTAAAATCATTTAACAATATAACGCTTTTATATTTTGGAGGTAAATCTGAAATAGCTTCTTTTACAAGATTTTTAACTTCTTGATTAAGAAGTTTATTCATTGCATTTTGTGAATCATCCGCTGGGCCTTCAATAGTCATTTCAATAGATTTAGAACTAACTTTTTCAACAAGAGTAGAATTTTTCTTAAAAACTCTTAGCTTCATGTTTGAAAAATTTACTGTTATTCTATGTATCCAGCTTGGTAAAGCCCTGACATCTTTTAATTTATGAACATTTTGATAAATGGCTAATAACACATCTTGATAAATATCGTCTGAATCCAGATGGCACTGTGTAATTCTATATGCCGTAGCATAAATTCTTTCACCATAACATTCAATAATATGGGTTAAGAGCGCATTATTATCATTTTTTATTTGAAACTTTAATTCTTCTTCAGAAAGTTTCAAACATTTTTTACATTTTTTTTTCTTTTTTTTGCCCATATTCTTATATTTTCACTTGAAAGCTTCTAGTTAAAGCCATCAGGTATTCACGACACTAAGTAGTAATAATTACTATTATTACATCCTGTAATAATTTTTCATATTCATCAATGGAAGTAAGTGTTATGCTACTAAAGTGCAATATTTACAGGTAAAGTTTTGTTTGGCTCTATCTCTCTTTTTAAAACTTTTACAAAGCTCCTTAATGCTGCATTAGCATAACCATAAGACAATGCAATAAAAGCAGCTGAAGCGAATATAGACACATCATACGGGGATCCTGCAGCCAACAAATACACTTCTTTCTTTTTGATTATTTTCTTTATAAGATCTGCCTGATTTTTATTAAAAAATGCATTATAAGATACAATTATTACTTTTTCATACTTATTAACTTTAGACAATACCCTTTCTATTTCCTTTTTATCTGGATTAAGAGAAATTTTTATTTCTTCCGTATCAGGTATAAGGTCAGAAAGGTTTAAATTTTCTTCACTTTTATAATGGTGTATTAATTGATTTTTATCTACAGAAATAATTAGTTTATTAGAGATATTATCTATTTCACAATCTTTATAAACTGTTATAGATCTATCAAAAAGAGTTTGAGCCAAATTAACAGCACTATCACTTTTTATAAGGGAATTTACCTTAGATAGATCAGGAATAAAAAGCGTCTTCAAAATAGAATATTTAATCTTAAGCTCTATAATTTTCTTAAAAGATAGATTCAAACGAGATTCAGAAAGATTTCCAGAACTTATTTTAGATAATATATGACGATACGCTACCTTAGCATGATTATAATTTCTATAAAGTAAAATATCTACACCTGCATTTAAAGCACTTTCAGCAGCTTTTTCAATACTATAAAGTTTACTTATTGCTTTCATTTCAAGGTCATCTGTAATAATTAATCCATTATAATTCATTTTATTAACTAACAGATCAGTAACAACATCATACGCAAGACTTGCTGGTAATTTATCCCTTTCAGTAATTTGTTTGAAAGAAACATGACAGACCATAATCATCTCTACAGAATTAGCTATAGCTTCTTGAAAAGGGAAAAAGTGATCTCTGCAAAGTTTGTCATAAGATATATTAATAGCAGGTAAATCTAGATGAGAATCCGAATCAGTAGCACCATGCCCTGGAAAATGCTTTGCAACAGGAATAATATTATGTTTACGCATAACATCAATTACTTTTAAACCCAATTCTCCAACCTTTATCGGATCATCTCCAAACGATCTAATGCCAATAATAGGGTTTTCAGGTTTTGTGTTAACATCAACAACAGGTGTAAAATTTAAATTAAACCCCAGCAAGCTTAATTCCCTTGCTATAATATCATTAGATTGAATAACCAATTCATGATCACCAGAAGAAGAAAGAGCCATAAAAGATGGAACTTGAGTTAGCCCTGTAATCCTTTCAACCAGGCCTCCTTCCTGATCAATTGCTGTAAATAAACCTATCGAAGATAGAAGTTGTACCTTCCAAATGGTTTCAGCAATATTCAATGGAGAATCAATGTTATCTCTAAAAAAGACAATACCACCAAGATAGTTTCTTGCCCATTCAAAAAGTTCCTCTGGCAAGTTAAGCCCGTAATAGCCAACTATAAAAAGTTGTGACAGCTTTTGCTCAATAGATAAAGAAGCTGAAAGCTCGTTAACAATATTATTTATTATTTTTTGCTGCATATTTACAAATTGTCCCCGGTTACAGGTATTGAATTATCAATTATAGTTTGTGCATCAACAATATTAACAGTTATCAAGGAACTATTTAAATAAGTATCTTTGTTAAACATATAGTAGAATACAGGCACAGCTGTTCTTGACAGAAATAAAGATGCCACCTCTCCGAACATTAAAGAAATAGCTAACCCCTGAAAGATCGGATCAAATATGATAACAAAAGAGCCAACGACAACTGCTGCTGCAGTCAACATCATAGGTTTAAACCTAATCGCACCAGCATCAATTACAGCATCAGATAATGTCATACCCTGACTCATTCTCAATTCAATAAAATCAACAAGTATAATAGAATTGCGAACTACAATACCGGCGCCTGCCATAAAGCCTATCATAGAGGTAGCTGTAAAAAAGGCTCCAAATAATAAGCCCATTATCATATGAGCTGGTAAGATACCTACCAGAGAAAATGGTATTGCAGACATAATAATCAAAGGCGTTTTATAAGAGCCAAACCAGCCAACAAGTAAAGCATAAATTAATATAATTGCTACTATAAAAGCTAGACCCAGATCTCTGAATACTTCATAGGTTATATGCCATTCACCATCCCATTTCATAGAATATTTGTTATTAAGAAATGGTTGCTTTGTAAAATATTGCTTTAATTTATAACCTTCAGGTAATTTCAGGTTATTTATTTCATCGTATAATTGCATAATAGCATATACTGGGCTTTCCAAATCTCCTGATACATCAGCTGTTACATATACAACCGGCAGTAGATTTTTATTATAAATACTCTTTGGCCCTTTCACTTCTGCCAGCTTAACAATATTATCCAGTGGTACGGGTTCACCAAAATCATTAATAAGCCTTAAGGCAAAAATATTTGCCACACCACCTCTCAAACGTTCGGGCAACTGAAGCCATATTGGAATATCTTCTTTAGCATTTTTATCATGCAACAAGCCTGCATTAAGCCCATCAAAAGCTATCTGTAAAGAATTGACAACTTTTTCTGATGCTACTTGCATTCTTTTAGCCTTTTCGTGATCGATTACCATAGAAAGCTCAGTATATGGATCTTCCATATACCAGTCAACATCAACTATATTTTTGTTCTTTTTAAATACCTTCTTAATTTCTTCAGCTACTTTAATCTGTTTTTCGTAGTTAGGGCCGTATACTTCAGCAACCAGAGTTTGCAATACTGGCGGCCCGGGTGGCACTTCAGCTATTTTAACACTGGCGCCCTCTTTATAGTACTTATTTACAATCTTATCTACTTTTGGTCTAATTCTTTTGGCTATGTCATGGCTTTGAGCAAACCTTTTAGAGCCAGTAAAACCATCAACCCAATCAACAGGATTTAATATATTAACTTTTGGTATTAAGTTCACCTGTATATCAGCTACATTAGGACCATTTCTTAAATAATATCTCCTTACAAGGCCATTAAAATTAAATGGAGCTGCTACACCAGCATATATCTGATAATTATCAACATCTTTTTCAGTTATTAATGTATCTGCTACCTCCTGAGCAACTTTTAAAGTCGTCTCAAGAGTCGTACCTTCCTGTGTATCAATTATTACTTGAAACTCACTTTTATTATCAAAAGGTAACATCTTTATTTTAACCAGTTTAAACAATACAAGAGACAATGATACAAGCAGAGCAATAAATATTACTAACAAAAACTTCCACCTGCTATTTTTATTAAATATAAGCTTGTTCATGTTTTTTCTATATGAACTGGTATAAAAGTCCTCTTCAGGCTTTTCAGATTCACTATGATTGCCCTTATAAGATTTTCCAATTATTCTCACTGCTGCCCATGGAATAATAGTAAATGATACTAACATTGAAAAGAACATAGCAGAAGATGAGCCAATTGGGATAGGTCGCATATACGGCCCCATAAGGCCACCAACGAATGCCATAGGCAGTATCGCTGCAATTACAGCTATTGTCGCAAGAATTGTAGGATTTCCAACTTCATCAGTAGCTTCTATTGCAATAGAAATAGGGCTTCGGCCTTTGTTTTCAGGCATACGCAAATGCCTTACAATATTTTCAACAACAACTATTGCATCATCGACTAATATTCCAATAGAGAATATTAAAGCAAAGAATGTTACTCTATTAAGTGTAAAGCCGTATAGAACAAACGTAGCCAATGTTAAAGCAAGTGTAGTAGGTATTGCAATAGCAACTACTAAAGATTCTTTTTTACCCAGAACGAACCATATTAATGCTGTTACTGAAAATATTGCAATAAACATATGTATTAAAAGTTCATTAGATCTCTCAGCTGCAGTTTCTCCATAGTTTCTGGTAATTTGTATATGCACTTTATCAGGTACAAACTCTTGTCTGATCTCCTTAACTTTTTCAATCACATTATCAGCAACATTTGTAGCATTAGTCCCTTTACGTTTAGCAATTGTTATAGTAACTGCAGATGTTTGAGTACCACTTTTTTGCTTATATAAAACATAATCATTAACTTCTTCAGGACCCAATTCTATATTAGCGAGATCTTTCAAAAATACTGGCTTGCTATCTCTCACAGTTACAACAACATCCTCAACCTGTTGCTTAGTACTAAGGAACCCATTTACTTTAAGAAGGATTTCTTTATTTGCAGTTGCAGTATTACCCAGATAAGCACTATTATTTGAATCTTTTATAGCAGCTAAAACAATATCCGGATCAACCTTATATGAGCTGAGAGCTGCCGGAAGAAGATCAACTCTCATGTACTTTTTATAGCCACCTATTATTTCAGTTTCAGATACATCTGGAGTTTGTCTTATAGATTCAGTAAGTTGTGCAGCAATTTGCCTTAACGTATAACCATCATATTCATCACTCCATAGAGTCAATGTTAATATTGGAACATCATCAATAGAACGAGGTTTTATTAATGGTTTTGAAACACCAGGTGGTATCTTATCAAAATTAGAATATAGCTTATTATAAAGCTTAACCAGACTATCTTCCAGATTGTCTCCAACGTAAAATCTAACTACCATTAAAGCTTTTCCAGGCATAGCTGTTGAATATATATATTCAACACCAGGAACTTCCTGAATAAGCTTTTCCATATGCCTAATAACACGCTCATTTACCTCAGCTGGTGAAGCGCCTGGCATTTCTACTAATACATCTGCCATAGGTACAACAATTTGAGGTTCTTCTTCCCTGGGAAGAATTAATATTGCCATAACACCAAGCAATAAAGATACTACAATTAAAACAGGTGTTAATTTTGAATCAACAAAAGATTTTGCTAAAGATTTTACCCAATGAACTTGGGACATCTATTTCTCTCCTAATATAACAACTTTAGTTCCATCAGTAACTTCTTCAAGATTAGAAATAATAACCTTATCAGTATCTGTGAGACCAGAAATAATCTCTATAAAGCCCTGTATATCTTGACCGGTTTTTATTATTCTGAACCTGGCAATATTATCTTTATCAACAACAAATACACCCGTTACCTGACCCTTTTGAACGATAGCAGTTCTTGGAATAAAGTAGTTTTCACCTTTCATTGGGATAACAACTCTTGCATACATACCTGAATAAAGCAATTCATGAGCAGGTATATCTATTTTAACCTTCATCGTATGACTATCAGGATCTGATGCTGGAACTACAACCCTTATTTTACCTGGCACTGCTTTATTATATGCATCAATAAAAACTTCTAACTGGGTACCGGGCTGAAAATTATATGCCTGACTCTCCTCAACATTGATTTCTAAAAACAAATCATCCGTATTTTCAACAGTTAAAATAGGATTGCCTGGCATAACGACATCTCCAACAGATGAATGTTTTTTAACTACAACTCCATCCATAGGTGCAACAATTTGAGTATACATATCTTTAACCATAGCATCTGCTATAGAAACACTATTTTTTTCCATGCTAGCCATTAACTGTTTATTTCTAGCGTCTAATTTTTTCTTCTGGGCAACTAACATATTATATTCAGCTTGAGATCTGGCGACTAGAGAATTAGCACCGTCTAATTTTGTTTTAGCTTCGTCTAGTTCCTGCTGTGTAGCAACATCCTTATCAAACAATTTAGATATTCTATCGTAGGTTGTTTGAGCTAGCTCCGATTCTGAAAGATATTTCTCCTGGTCATGAAAAAGCATTTGTATACGGTTTTGTAATTCTTCCAATTCGCCATTTAATTCTTCTTGTTCAGCTTTTATTTTAAACTCATCTGTTCTTGAATTAGCTATACTTAACTTTGTTTCACTGTCATCTATTCTTGCTAATACCTGACCTGCCTTAAATCTACTTCCTTCACCTACTGTCATATCAATAATATGACCAGGCACCCTTGATGATAGCACAGCTTTTTGCCTTGCTTTAATAGCACCTGACAATGTAAATGGCTCAGTATACTGGTTAAGCTGGGGTTTTGTTACCTCCACTTTTACTTCTTTTTTTGAGTGCTCAGATTCAATGGTAGAACTATGATGACCGCACCCTACAGCATAGTTTATTACAACAAACAACATTATTAATACTAGATATCTAATATGCATCCTCATTATTGACCCTCTAAATATTGACTTTCATGATTATTGTCATTAACATCAGGCTTAGAATTGTTAGATTCAGATTCTAAAGGAACCTTAATCATTTTAAGATCAGGTGTAATCTGAATAATAGTTTCTGTATTGGCAAATGGTTCTTTAGCTGTTTCCTGTTTAACATTTATTTCTTCTACTTTAAGCTCATTTTCAAGAATCTTTGATGATTGAGTATTATTTTCATTAAGATCAGATTTCTGCAGAGGCTCATCAGTTTCCTTAATTTCATCAGGTACTGATTTTTCCTCATCAGAAGGCTGAGCAGATTCCTCTGAAGCCGGAGATTCCTGTGGTAATACATCTCCCTCCTCAGAAGGTTGAAAAGATTCCTCTGATTCTGGAAGCTCCTGTGGTAATAACTTTTCTTCTTCAGAAGGCTGTAATTCATTATCGGGTTCTTCAGTCCTTATAAAATTATCTTTATTAATAAAATCAGCTTCATCAGGATTTATTTCAAAAATATTTTTCTCTTCAATTTTTGGCTTTAGTTCAAATATATTTTTTTCTGGCTGAGTTTCAAATAAATTAGGTTCAGACTCTGGAGATATTTGTATTTGCTCTTTTTCTTGCTGATTTTCCGGCATATGCACTTCTGATTGAGCAGGTAAAACAGAAGGTGGTTCAAATACACTTAATCCTTTACCATCTAATATAGCAGATAGTGGCATTCCTATAGATCTTTGAAGATTAACCACCGAAAGTTTATAATCATATAATGCATGCGCTTTAAGTATTCTGGCATCAGACAGCTTAGCCTGTGCAGATTCAACCTCAACATTATTTGACAAACCAACTACATACCTTTCGTTATAGGCTCTTAAACTCTCTTCTGCATCTTCAACAAGAGAATCAGTCATTGTTAATCTTTCTGAAGCATTCATAAGAGAAAGATAATTTTGAACAACCTCAACCTTGATTTGCCTGTAAATTTGATCAATTTCAGCATCACGCTTACTAACTTGAGCTTTAGCCTGTTTAATTTTAGAACGTCTCAAACCTCCATCAAATATTGATTTTTTAAGATAAACAGCCGCAATAAAACTCCGTGCAAGTTTACTATCATCAAAAATTGTGTCAAGACCCCAATCACCATGAGCATTAATAGTCATAGCTCCAGTTTTTTTTGCCAGATTTAGGTCTAACACCGCTTTTTCTTTATATTTCTCTATTGATGCTACCTCTGGTCTGTGTAAATATGAATATTTAACAAGTTTATCAATATCATCAACAGAATAATTAGACTTCATATCATCTACAAGATCATAACCAATGACATTATCATCACCAACAATATCTGCAAACGAAATCCAGGCAAGGTTAAGATTATTTTTAGCAATTGCTAGTTTTTCTTCTGCCGTTGCCAGCTTAACTTTTGCACCTAAAAAATCACTTTTGCTGGCCTGCCCTTGATCTTTCTTGTTGCTAACAGCTTTAAAATGCTCTTTGATAAAGCTTATATTAGCTTGAGCATTTGAAACTTTTTCTTTAGATATTTGAAGATCTAAAAACGCTTTTCTAACACTACTTACCAGGTCATATACTTCTTTTCGACCGATTTGTTTTTGTATTTCAAACTCCAGTTCTTTAATATCAATCCTGTTATATAATGCTCTGTCAAGAATAGTAACCTGTCCACCAATTCTTGTAGAGAAATTCGATTTTGTACCTGGATTATTCATATCATAGTTAAGTGAAACATGGTCTCTTTGCTGAAGTTCAAAAACCAGAGCATGCAATGGACTATTTGAAACCGAAAAATCCTGATACACATAAAACTGAGGATATAAATAACTCTTCTCTTCCTTTATAGCCCATTTTTTTTCATCTACAAGGGCTTCCTCAATAGAGACCTTAGGATTATTCAATAATGCTAGTTTAATAGCATCAGACATAGAAATCTTTTTAAGAGAAGAATCAACTGACAGAGGTTGATTAATATCAATAAAATTAGTATCCTGGGCTTTAGCAATATTACAGTTAATAATTAACGCTATTGAAAACAAAAATACCAGTAATAATCTTTTTAATCCCTTTAGTCTAAACATTTAAAGTCCATTCCTTGTATATAGGCTAGGGGGGTATGCCATATTTTATCATCAGCATTCAAAACAAATCAATTTTAATTAAAAAATTCATACCTACAAAGGATAATTGAATAATAATTAAATAATATTATGTAAAAAATACACCATTACAGCTAAAAGATAACAATAAAAAGAGTTTAAGTTTTAATAACAACTAACTAAAATATTAGCCCGGTTAATTCGTGAATTTGTTACAAACTCTCAAGGCTCAAGTAATGACTTAAGTTAAAGATTTATGCATTTAACACACTGTAAATATTTAACAGGGACCAGGTTTTAGAGGATCGGGCTCAAAAAACCAGCAGGGCGGGCCTTTTGAGCCCTCGACAAAGATCTGTTTCCGAAACTTTGTGAATAATCCGGGTTAGACAAAAGTATTTAAAGGTTTTCAATCTTTAAATACACTGAAAAAATTTTAAATAGATACGACTTATACATAACTATATCAATATTTAAAATAACACAGGAAACAGCAAAAAGGCCCTAATTCACTAATACCTGATATTTATAAAAAAATAACTACGCAGAGGTTTCTAGATATACTGATCCTTGAAAGCAATTTATAGATTCCAGATTATAAAAAGCAGAGTGTTTTGGCCTACTGTTCAGGGAAAAAACACCCTGGAATAATTTAAAGCCATATATCGTTTACTTCCGTGGAATGGTATAAGATTGTTAAAGCTAACTTTTAGATTAAAACCTTTTAAAAATTAATTTCAATTATTAATTTAACTAATTTAATATTTAAGAAGGAACATTAAAACCAGATAATTATCTATAATTAATAGCAAGCATTTAGATTTAACTATCAAAGGATAAATAAATGAAAAGCCAGCCGGGTAGAATATTATTAACAACATTAATATTAACACTATTTACAGGGCTAATACCAGGCACTGAAAAAGCATTGGCCCAAAAGGAAGGCGATAGTGCAGGCAAACAGGCTTCTGAAACAGAAATAAATGAAGGCATTGCAAATGCTAAAAAATCTATAGACGAATTAACTAAAAAAATATATGCTAAATCTCTCTTTTCACCACAAGATAATGATAAATTAATCGGATTAAAAATACTTTTATATCAGCTATGGGAGAAAAATCCTACAAACAGAGCTCTTGCAGAACCATTGTATAACACAGCAATTATACTGGCGAAAAGAGAACTTTACGAAGATTCAATAGAAGTGTTAAACATAGTAATAGAAAGCTTTCCTCCACTTGAAGAGGCCGAGGAGGAAGGTGTAACAATAGATTACAGCTCCAAAGCGCAAAAAATACTAACAAAAATTCAGGAAGAACAGAATAAAAACTAGTTTCTCCTATGACCTGAAAAGATAAATAAATGTAATGTATGACAATTTTAGAAGCTTAAAATAAGCTTTATGTAACAATGTAAAAATATTTGAGGGTTAAAAGTTGCAAACTTAGCCAAATTCTCGATAGTATATCTACGATGGTTTGAAACAGAAAGGATTGTATGAGAGGTATATCAAACATATTTAGACAATCCCCTTTTGAAAACATTCAAGAACACATGCAAGAAGTATTAAAGTGCGTAAGATTATTACGCCCTTTATTTGAGGCATTGGTAAAAGAAGATTACGAGAGAGTAGAAGAATTAGCAAATAAAATTATCGAACTTGAGAATTTGTCAGATAAAAAGAAAAACGTCATTAGAAATAACCTTCCTAAAGACATTTTTCTACCTGTTTCAAGAAGAGATTTACTACAAATAGTAAATGCTCAAGATTCAATAGCAGATACAGCTGAAGATATAGCTAATCTTCTTCTGTTAAGAAGGACAGAAGTTCCAGATGATCTAAAAGAAAGTTTATTTGAATTTTTAGATGAAGTATTGGATGCATGTGAACAGGCTAAATCTGTAACTGATGAGCTGTTAGAACTATTCAAAAGATCATTTGGTGGTCCCGAAGTAATAAAAATAAATGCCATGCTGGAAAAACTTGATAGCACAGAAGCTAAAACAGAAAAACTCTGTACTGACCTCGCTAAAAGCTTATTTAAAATTGAAGATAAGATGAGCCCTATTTCTGTAATTTTCTGGTACAAGATTATAGAAGAAATAGGCAACTTAGCAGACTATGCTAAGAAGATGGGTAACAGATTAGGGATGTTAATAGCTAAATAATTATGGGTTTTGAAGAAATTATAATACTATCCCTGGCCGTAATAATTGGCTTTTATATGGCCTGGAATATTGGAGCAAATGACGTAGCAAATGCAATGGGAACCTGTGTCGGATCAGGTTCTTTGACTTTAAAACAAGCCATAATAATTGCAGGGATTTTTGAATTTCTTGGAGCAGTTCTGGTAGGCGCTCACGTAACAAAAACTATCAAAGGGGGCATTATATCACCAGAGCAACTGGTCAATTCGCCAGAAGTATTCATGTGGGGCATGCTTGCAGCCCTTCTTGCATCAGGAATATTCTTACAGATAGCGACCTTTTATGCGCTACCTGTTTCAACAACTCATGCTATTATTGGTGCTGTAGCAGGCTTTGGAATTATAAGCCTTGGCTTTTTTGAAATAAACTGGGAGACTATAGGAAAAATAGCTTTAAGCTGGGTTATATCACCTGCTGCTGGGGCTATTGTTGCTTTCATAATGTTTTTTACCATTAAACGAAAAATTCTTTTTTCAGAGCAACCAATGAAACAGATTAAAAAACTGGCCCCTTACCTAGTATTTATTATAGCTTTCATACTAGTTCATTCTTTAGTTTATAAAGGTCTCAAAAATCTACATCTTGATCTAAACTTCACACAAGCCTCTCTATGGGCAATTGGGTCTGGTATTATATCTGCTATTATATGCTATGCATGGATATGCAAGAAAAAACTAAATGAAAATGAAGATCAAATTGACTTTGTAGAAAGAATTTTCGGCAAATTATTAATAATAACTGGTTGCTACATAACTTTTGCACACGGTGCAAACGATGTTGCAAACGCCATTGCGCCTTTGTCAGGTATCTATGGCGTAATTACAAGCAATACTGTTGCTACAGGAGATATGCCTGTTCCAGTATGGATATTAATGCTTGGGGGGTTTGGTATTGTTGTAGGTCTTGCCACTTGGGGCTATAAAGTTATGGAGACTCTGGGTAAAAAGATCACTGAATTAACACCCACAAGAGGTTTTTCTGCCACCTTTGGCGCAGCAACAACAGTTTTAATATGCTCCAAACTTGGCATGCCTGTCTCTACAACACACGTAATAGTAGGTGCTATTGTAGGGGTTGCCCTGGCAAGAGGCGTTGCAGCACTTAATACTGGCATTATTAAAGATATTTTTGCCTCATGGATTATTACTATCCCGGCTACAGCTATATTTACAATGATATTATTTAAAATAGTTGACCTTACAATTATATAAAAGACCTTTAAACCACATTAATTTTAAAGAAAAACTACCAATAAAAGAAATTACAAAAGCAATACATTTGAATTTGTTTTACTATTTTTAAAACACTTCACTGAATCCTTAAATGAATTATAATAAGTAGAAATACAAATCGTAAACTTTTATTACAAATCAGTTTTTTCAAGCAACATATATCTTTCACAAACGTTGTATAAATGTATAATTAGTCTTCCCAATAAATTCGAGGAAACCTTTATAGAGAAAAATGGACACCTTTGGTTCAAGCCCAAATCACAATAGAGCCCTAATCAGGGATACTCTGTCTACTTCGGGCCAAACAGTTAACAAGCAGCCTAATAGCAGTATTATCCCAAAAGCTCTATTAAAAGAGTCAAAAGACTCTGTTAGTATTTCTAGCAGAGATATAACCAGTATTGTTTCAACATTAAAAGCAAACAATGTTACTGATATTCAAGCCATTAAAGATTACGTATCTACCAAAGAGACCTCTGGCAACTTTGGATATCAGAATCTTACTGACCACCAATGGTCTAAATTAGTAGCTACAGTAAGAAATAATATTGCTGAAAACCTTGCAGAAGCGATTTATAATACCAAACAAAATAACAAACTAGTTGAAATTACAGCTAAAGAAAAGGCACATATTGATACAATACTTTCTAATATTAGAAACAGCCAGGTTACCAATATAACACAGGCTATAGACCTGGTTCAAAGCCACTCATCAGATAATCCTGGTTTATTATCTAAAATCAGCGGAAGACTTATAAATATAGTACAAAGCAACAATGGAAATCAGCAAAGTTCTCTAAATGCTTTAAAAAATGACAGTTACACTCCGGCATTCGCAATGGATCCTAACAAATTTACAAATCCATTTAAAAGTGACATTATTACTAGAAACAATCAGCCCAGGACAACGACTGAATCAAAAGAATTTTTAAGAGAGGTTCTTTCTAATCCTCAACAGAGACAACAGCTTTTAGGTGCAAATGCTAACACTGTAGATGTTTCTAACCTTATTCTTTCTAACTATCTTAGAGGAAAAAACCCAAATCTTTTACCAGAAGATTTAGCAAAATCAAATATGAGACAGATGGCTGTTGAGGATCAGATCTGGCATAACGAAAAAATGACTCACCGAAATGTTAGTTTTATCAATGATGTAGCAGCTAAAATAGCGGCTAATAAAGCCAAAACAATTATTTCTTGCAGAATTGCAGGTGAAATAGCAGGGGCGGCAACTGGATCACTTGGTATGGCATCACTAGTTGGCACCAGCCCTCTTATTGGAATAATGGGAGCTCTTGCAATGACACTTATAGCCACTATTATAGGCTTTGCAATAGGCAAAGTAGCAGGAGAGGGGCTGGGTAAAGTAATAACTAATACCAGTATGGAGCTGGCTACACCTGAAGAATATGAAAAATACAAAAAAGAACTTGAAGAACTTGAAGAAAGAAGAGAGCGACAAAAAAGAGAAGCTCAGGAAGAAGAATTTGAAGAAGACGAAGAACAAGAAGATAACGATTTAGACGAAGATGAATCACAAACATTTAGCACTAACTTTTTTAACAGTATAGATACAAAAGTTAGCAATGCTCTTAAAACTAAAATTCTTTATAAAAAGAAATAATGTTCCAGAAAAAGCTTCACCTAAAAAGATAATACATATATCAATTATCTTATATCATTATGATTTAGGAATCAACTGACCTCAACGCTTAAAGAAATCAAACAGTCGTTGCACTACAGTTCTATCATCAACGTATTCATCAGGATCACCTTCAAAGTCTTCTTCTACTTCATGGCCAAGTTTTTTCTTAAGTTTCCTGATTTTCTTATTAACCACATCTGCTTTAGTAGAGTTTGGTGCTAATTGAATAAATTTTTCATAGGCTTCCAAAGCATCTTCATTATATTTTTGCTTTTCATAGAGCATGGCAAGATTATAAACAGCTTCGTGATTCCGCTTATCAATTTCAACCAGTCTGGCAAAAGCCTCTGTTGCTCGATCTAGTTCGTTATTTTCAAGATAAAAATCTGCTAATTTCTTCAATGGAATAGCATTATCCTCTTCAGCATCAGCAGCATTTTCATAGTATTCAATTCCAATATATTTTTCACCCATAAGTATGTAGAGATCGCCTATTTTCATAAGTAATTCAGCATTCTTCTCATTAACCTCAAGGGCTGCTTGATATTCGTCTATAGCCATACCATATTCCGATTTCAACTCATAAGCCAGGCCAAAGTTATAATGAGCATTATATTTATCATCCAAAGCCTCATAGGCTTCTGCTAATTTTCTAGCTGCAAAAGCACTGTTAGGTATAAGCTTAACTATAGACTTGGAGAATTCCAGAGCTGCTTTATAATCTTCTTTTTCCAAGTTTAAATCAACCATAGCACCAAGTGCTCTGGTATTTTCAGGCTCTCTTGCCAGAACGAAGTCAAGTTCTTCTTTTGCTTTATATAGATCTCTTATAGCAATATAACCTTCTGAGAGGCCGCATCTCACTTCAAGATTTGCCGGATTATGTTTTTTAACTATTTCCAGCTCCCTGATGGCTTCAGGATAATTCTCCAACTCGATATAACAATCAGCTAAATCCATATGAATATCATAGCCAAGTTCATTAAGAGTAAGAGCTTTTTCAAAATTTTCTATAGCTTCTTCATAGTCTTCTGTTTCAAAGTAAACCCTGCCCATACCTTTGTATATTTCAAAGTTATCAGAATCAAGATCCAGAGCAAGATTATATTCATCGAGAGAATGACTATAATCATCAACAGCATAATAGCAATTAGCAATTTTAATATGTATTGCACATTCATCTTCAGGGTTTTCTAATAAAGGAATCAACTTTTTATGTTCACCTATAGCTTTATTTACAAGGCCTTCTTTCATAAAAAGCTCAGCTCTCATTTTGTGATATTGTATTTTATCAATTTCTTCATAAAGGTCAACCAGTTG
Source organism: Cyanobacteriota bacterium (assembly GCA_040752795.1). Lineage (GTDB taxonomy): Bacteria > Cyanobacteriota > Vampirovibrionia > JBFMGH01 > JBFMGH01 > JBFMGH01. The sequence continues at coordinate 8,310 of JBFMGH010000264.1, read as the reverse complement.
TGCGAGGGCTGCTTCATTTTCAGGATCAATTTCCATAATAAACTTATATTTCGAGATAGCTTTATCATATTCTTCTGATACTGTATACAAATGGGCCAACTTAAACAGAACAGCTATATCTTTCGAATTTTCATTAAGCAACTGTTCAAAAAGAGCCAGTGCTTCTTCATCTCTTTCAAGATTTTCAAGTGTTTCAGCATAGTCAAATCTTATTTCTTTTATTTCTGGATGACTTTTAGCATGTTCATAATTTTTAAGGATTGTTTCAAAACATTTTAAAGCATCCTCTTCATTATCAAGTTCTTTATAAATAAGCCCTCTGATTCTATTTGCAGCATAATTTACAGGGTCTAGCTCTAAAATCCTGTCTAAAATAATCACAGAATTATAATAATCATCACCTTCAGTCTTTAAATAGAGTTCTGCTAGCTGTAAAAGCAATTCAATATTATCAGGGTCATTTTCTAATTGAGCTTTTAATTTATCTATAGCCGGACTAAAATCTTGTAATTGCATGTATACCTCTTAATTTTCTGATCAATACTTATACAAGTTTATGGCAAAATGCTTATTACAGCAAATTGTTCATATTTTATTTTTAATTAAATTTACTATTTTTTACGTCTCTCAAGAAATATTAAAATAAAAGGTTCCTCCACAAAAAGAGAAACAGGCAAAAGCCTTATCAACAGAAACGAAAGAACGCAGCCAGCCCACAAAACCCTTTTGTAACAAAGTTTATATAGACAGTATATACCCTATATATAACAATTGTTACACTTTTTGGCCTAAAGTTTTTATTTTAGTTGCCGATACTAAAAGTGTAAGATAAAACTCCTCCTCAACATTTCTCTCCTACAAAATTCTTAAACTCCAACCCTCTCTCCTCAAGTATAAAATCACCTCCCTGAAGGGGATTTTTTTTTGCTTAAAAATTAGATTTTAAATGCAATTAACTTTTTAAAGCCTTTTTAAGCTCGTCCTTAAGAAGTTCTATTTCCTTAGCCTGGTGAAGATTTTCCATTTTCTGAGCTTCTATATCAGCATTTAAAGTTTTTACTTTTCTCTCCAGATCCAGTTTTTCTTCTAAAAAGGCGGCTCTATCTTCTTCTAGCTTTGCCATTTTTTGCTGCAGCTGCCTTACTTTAGCTATTAAAACACAGCTTGGGTTCTGAAATAGGTTTTTAGAATTTGCAAACTTAACAAGTTGTTTAAGTTGAACTATTTCACTTGTTGCAATATAACCCAGGTTAACAAAAATATCTTCATAGTTTGTTTTATCGGTGTCATCCAGGGCCATCATACCAGATTTATTCATGGAGATAACCCAGTTAAGCTGCTCTCTTGTAATACGTCCTAATCTTACTAAATAGTCTCCCAGGCCAATGTCTCCTGCCAGAAATCTGACCATTGCGTATATATTCTTAGAATAAGTAGGTAAAATTATATTCTTTTCCCAGGCCTTTATAACATAATAGCAGCATATTTTAAATGTCCAGGCATTATCCTGTGCAATATCAAGCATATTACTTTGTTTTTTAACCGATTTTATGAACGATATTATAGATTTATCTATAGGTTCTTTTTCATATTTTAAATTTTCAAGATATGTCTGACCGATACGGGTTAAACGGGGCACATATAGAAACAGGCAATCTTTTGAAGTTAAGTTTTTTAGAGAATTAGAGTCAATATGATTTTTTAAATCTTCGGCAAGAAAAACACACATAGCCTCCTTTACCCAAGGCGGCAAAGAACTTAAGTCTTCTAACATTTGTTTAAATTGTGATTCAGGCAAGTCAGGTTTCGACATGATTCTTTTTTCTGTAATTTAGGACGCCTAGATTTTTCTCGCTTCAATTCTTTCAAATTAATTTGAAATTATTCTTTTTAAATTATCCAAACATTTATTAATTAAATCAATACCTAAATAACTATCAACAACCTTAAATTTTTTTTAAATATCTACACATAATAGTGGAAAAATTAAGCACTTAAAGTAAAAACAATTGTTTCATAAGTTATAAAGGTTTTTTAAATATTGTTATAATAAAGTATCAAATAAGTAAAAAAGAATAACAAAGTTAACTTATAAATGGCAAAGAGTTTTAAAGATTCAAGACGGTTTCTTCTTCTTCTTGAACTGAAGCAGTAGATGATTTTATAACATTATCAGAAGTTTTATGTATATGTTTAGGGTCTTTAGATTCTAATAATCGCTTGCCTCTAATGGCATACTGAACCCCACTGGCCAGCGTTATAACAAAGGCCAACCAGAATATTATATAGCCAACAAGTAATACTGTTTCAAAATTAGGATTATGGTGCTGTTCTAAACTTAAACTTAAGTATATAATAGTAATTGCTGAAATTTGCAAAAATGTTTTAAGTTTACCAAGTGTTCCAGCCCCTAACACAATACCTCTGTCAACCAGAATGGTTCTTAAACCGGTAACAAGAAATTCTCTTGTAAGCATAAGGACTACAGCCCAACCAGGTATATTTGCCCATTCAGGTTTTATTTGCATTTCAACAAGCATTATAAGACCAGTTGTAACCAAAATCTTATCTACTAAAGGATCTAATAACGCTCCTAATTTTGTTTCCTGGTTTCTTGATCGAGCTAAATGACCATCTAACACATCTGTTGCACTAGCTATAAAGAAAACAGCTGTTGCAGATAAATAATATTCTGTCCACCAGAGTAACAAAAACACAGGAATTAAAAGTAATCTAATTATTGTTATAGTATTCGGTAAATTCAACTTTCAATGATCCCATATAAATCGTAGGCTGTCACTTTAGTTATTTTAACAGGAATAATATCACCGGGCAAATATTCAGACTTAGCTACAGAATCGATATAAACTAAACCATCTATTTCAGGGGCATCAAGGTACGACCTACCAGTACCTGAACCCGAACCACTTATTGTTTCTAGCAATACATCAATGGTTTTGCCAATCATGTCACGATGTTTTTCGAACGAAATATTATGTTGCAATTCCATCAAAAGCTTACGGCGATGCTTTTTCACCTTAGCGGTTAACTGATTTTTTAGCCTTGCTGCAGAAGTATTTTTTTCTTTCGAATACTCAAAAACACCCAGTCTTTCAAATTTGTTATCCTTTACAAAGTTATACAAATAGTCAAAATGCTCTTCAGTTTCACCGGGGAAACCAACGATAAAGCAGGTTCTTATTGCCAGGTTACTAATTTTTGAACGCAAGTTATTCAATAAATTTTCAATATTTATACCTGGTCTACCCATTGCCTTTAGCACATCAGGATGAACATGTTGCAACGGTATATCCAGATATTTAACTACTTTCTTTGAATAAGAAATATAATCTATAAGCTCATCAGTAATATTCTTCGGATAAGTATACATAAGTCTTATCCACTGCAGTGCCTGAATTTGTTCAAGTTCTGATAATAATTCTACCAGCGCTAATTTATTATAAATGTCATAACCATAATTTGTAGTATCCTGTGCTATCAATACTATCTCACTTGAACCATTTCTAGCTAGCATCTTAGCTTCATCAACAATAGATTCAATTCTTCTGCTTCTATATTTCCCTTTAAGATCCGGTATAAGGCAATAAGTACATCTCCAATCACACCCTTCTGATATTTTTATATAGCTTGAAGGTCCCATAGTTATATGATATCTCTTTACTTGATCACTTTGAAGAAATGCAGGGTTAGATGAAATTTTACAATACCTCTTATTATGGTTGCTGCAAACTTCATCTACAATATCTACAATATTTCCAATATCAGAAGTCCCTACTATAGCTTTTACTTCAGGAATAGCTTCAAGAAGTTCCTGGCCATGCTTTTGCACCAGGCAACCAATAATAATTATATTTTTATCAGGATTATCTATTACCTGTTCCATAACAACCTTAACAGATTCTTTTTCAGCATTCTGAATAAAAGAACAGGTGTTAATTAATATAATATCTGCTGCTTTCTCATCTAAAACAATTTCATATCCTGCATTATCAAGCATACCAAGCATAATTTCAGAATCAACTATGTTCTTTGAACAGCCCAGATTTATTAAAGATACTTTTGCCTTACTATTCATTATTCTATTAACTTTCCAGATCAGCCTCTTTAATTTTCTTATTTATATATTTCTGGAGATTATTCAATTCATTAGATTTTACCTGACTGAATTCAGCCCGTTTAAGGCCTTTTAAAGTCAGGGTACCTATAGAATATCTTTTAAGATTAATAACTTCGCAATCTACAGATTCAAACATTCTTCTTATTTGCCTGTTATACCCCTGATGCAATATTAATACTACTTCTGTGTAGCCAAGTTTTGTTTTAATAATAGATTCTACTTCTGCACATGCAGGTAGTTTTTCACCAATATCAATACCTTTCCTGAATTTATCAGAATCACTTTGAGAGAATTTACCTCTAATATTGGCTTTATACTTCTTTGGAATGTGAAATTTTGGATGGGTCAGGTTATGAATAAGCTCTCCATCATTTGTTAAAACCAGCAATCCGGAAGAATCTTTATCAAGTCTGCCAACAGGTTTCAAGTTATGTAGTTTCTCAGGTAATATATCATAAATTGTTTTACGAGCTTTTTCATCTTCTCTAGTAGTAATAAAACCAGCAGGCTTATTCATAATGTAATATGAATAATTAGATAATTTAAGTGGTTGATTCTTTAAAGTTATCTTATTCCTAGAAGTTACCTTCAATGATAACTCAGAGACATTTTTTCCATCAACTTTTACAAGACCATCAGCAATATACTTTTCAGCATCTCTACGTGAACAGCCCGTTGCCTGTGCTATAAATTGATTAATTCTATACTCTCTAAGTTTTGGCATTGTTAAGCTCTAGGTCATTATCTTCATAACTCTCTACATCAACCGGGTCTTCTTCTTTAATAATTTTACAATTAAATTCTTGAGCAACTTTAAATGCCTCAACCATGTCATCTGTTGACCATATTGCCCATCCACCTTTGACCTGATCTCCTACTCTAATTTCAACCCTGTTTGTATAAATATGCATTGTCTTCTCTAAATCACCCTGCATTCTACCTATTTGTCTTGCTATTGCCTGATCAGGATCTATATCAAGCATTCTCAAAGCTATTAACAAACAGGATAACGCATCTTCAAGCTCGTCTTGTGCTTTTATTTTATCACCTTTAAGCATCGCCTTAAGACTTTCAGCGACTTCTTCATTTAAGTGACTCAAAACCTGAGTTACAGACTCACTTTCGTAACGTTTATTTTCCCATATTTTATTTATCGCTTCTTGAATTTCCATGGGTTCATAATAAACAAAAGATTTTACTAATTCAACATTTCGCCAACTTTTGGATTATTTCTTTTAATAAAATCCTTAATATCTGTTATAAATAACATACCCTGCTGAATACATAACGGAGAATACAAACCACTACCCGTTGCAACCTCAAGCTCACTATTAGTAACTTTAACAATTGTACCTGGTGGCTTTGAAGGTCTATATTTAGGTTTATCATTTATAATTCCTGACCATATCTTTGTAGGCATCCCCCTATAAATTGTTGTGGCACCAAAATATGGATTACATGCTCGAACCAAACAATCTATACTAAAAGATGACTCTGACCAGTTTATATTCATTTCTTTACTATTTGGCTTTATTTCCGGTGAGGTTTTATAGTGACCGGTGTCTGGTGGCTGAGGAGAAGCTTCCAGCCTTTCTCCATGTTTTAAATTCTCGAGTTTTTCAACAATATTTAAATACAATTCACATGATTTGAAAGACAACCTTAAATAAAGCGTACCTAATGTTTCATTTGGTATTATAGGCACAATCCATTGAGATATTATATCGCCTGTATCAAATGTATCATCAAGATAATGAAATGTTATACCTGTTTTTGTTTCTCCATTACGAATAACATGAAAATATGGATTAGCACCTCTATAATCAGGTAAGAGCGAAGGATGACAGTTAATTGTGCCTAATGAAGGTATAGTATATATTTCCGGTGGTATTAATCTAGGATATGCTGCTATTAAAATTACATCTGGCTTATAATTATTGATTTCTTCAACAAGTCTCAAATCTTTTAAATTTTTGCCAGCTTCTATCAATGGCAAACCAAAAGATTTAGCTACTGCTTTTGTCGGTATGTAAGAATTATGATTAACCGGAGGTAAAACCACACCCACTATATTTTTATTGGATCTGAGCATAGTTTCTAGAAAAATTGTTCCAAACTCTGGAATAGCAAAAGCTAATATACGCACTGACTACTCCTTAAATGGGTATTCTTCAAGTTCTCTAAATATTTTTAAAGCTCTATTTGCACCTGTAATCATTGCTTCAGAGAACTTTCTTATTGCCGCTAGTTTATATAATATATTTTCTGATTCCTTATCAGACTTTTTATCATTATACTTATTAACATCAAATAGCTCTTTTTGAATAAGTGGGTAAATGAAAGATATTTTATTATCCTGAGTATGTGTCTTAACTTTTATATCAACCTTATAAAGGCGTTTAAATGTTTCTTGAAGCTTATTAGTAATAACTTTAGAACGCCTAAAATCATTTTCAAGCCTATTGGAAAGCTTTACAACAGATTGTGCATCTTCTTTTAACGAAGAAAGATCTAATAACAACTGTTTAAAGGCTCTATTAATTTTATCAATTTTTGATGCATCAGCTTTATTTTGCTCAAAGTTTTCTTTTACAAAGTCTATAATAGATACATCCAGAGATGGTAATGTATCTACAAGATCTTTCAGAGGTTTATGAATAAAACCTTCAATAAATGCACCACCTTCAGAAGCGTTAATAAGAACCAGACCAGGATCAGCATGCCTTATTTCGGCAGCCAGTTCATTATAATGAGAGATAAAACTGGCGTAAGCAATATTTGTATACACCTCGTCATCATTCTGTCCCTTTACCTTTAAAACTTTTTCATACTCAGGAACATTCTTACTTAATATTTGACGACATTCAACAGGGTCACTATCAGCGCTTTCTTCTATAAATGCTTTAAATTGCCCATCGTCAGAAACAGAATACTTAACAGAGTCATAGATAGAATTAGATGCATATACTTTACCATCTGTATAAGCAAGATCCTGACCAATCAAAATTATAGGATTAGCACCCATAACCCTTGCAAAAGAAAATGCAGCTATTGATACAGTACACCCCTGAGGCAACAAAGAACATTCAGCCTTCTCCGCATACCATTCAGAAAGATAATCAGGCTTTGGCAAATATACGTATTTTGTATTTGTCAATTCTTTAAAAAATTTCTGGTCAACACTGGGCTGTAACACTAAATTTAATTGAGGCTTCAGCTCACCTATAACATCTATCTGATGCGTTAGTGGAAGCATATCTATAACAACAACAAAATCAGGTAGAATATCAGCGGCATTTAATGCCTTTACAGCCTGGCCTATAGCTACTATTAAAAATTTGCTCCGGTTTTCCTTTATAAGATCAATAACATTATCCAGTGAAGGCCCTGCTGAAACTACAAGCGCTGCCTTACCCTTAAAAGCATTTTTAAGCACTGCAGCTGACGGAAGCTTTACTACGTAAGGGAGATTTTTAATCACTGCTTCTGAAATCGATAGAGATTTATTAATGTTAGTTTTTTGATCCAGAAATGACTTATTCATCTCGTGATAAACCTGATCAAAAAGGTCAGGAAATATTTCTTTATAGGAGGTCAAATTCATAATCAGAACTTTATCGTACAAATACTTATAAAATACCTGACGCAATTCTGAAACATCAGTAATAATAAAAACTCTATTATCTGCAAGCTCTTGTGAGAAATCTACATTTTCCAGTGTTGCTTTCAAAACATCTATAATAGGCTCAAATACAACAATAGTTCCTGAAGAACTTATATATGTTCTTTTAAAAAGATACCCCAGGCCCAGACCAAAGACTAATTTTAAAGTATTCTCATTTTTATCATCTTCACCATGAATTAGTTTCGCTTCCATTTGGGGATCTTGAGTATTATGTAAATGGACTCCTTGATAAATCATATTAACATCGCCACTATCAGATTGATCAAAGTCAACACCCATAACCTGATGAGCTAGTAGCTTCTGCACTAAAGCCGGATTTTTTGATGCTAACGACTGTAAATTCTTTTCTAACATAACACTTCTGTTGCAGCAAAATAAAAATGTCCGCTTTTTAGCAAAATAGAAATGTCCTCTTTGGAGGATTTATTATTACTAACTTCTGAACTCTTTTAATCATTAAATTTCCTTTTTTCTTTTGAATTTATTT
>JBFMGH010000263.1:0-6296 GCA_040752795.1 Cyanobacteriota bacterium | reverse complement strand
AAAGCTGCAAATATTATTAATAATGATACTTCAGAAGACTCTAGATTAAATAATACTATTAATATTAACTATGCTGATATGCTTTATTTACAAAAAGAATATGATAAAGCTATAAAAAACCTTAATGAAACCAAAGCTTTTACTCCTGAGGGAAACTATTATAATTTATGGAAAATTAATTATAAATTAGCAAAAAATTATGAAGCAAAACATAATAATGATAAATATAATGAACACCTTGAAAAGGCATATGAGGCATTGTTAAAGCTAAAGGAACAGAATCTTTACCCGAGTATTATGGCTATTTTAAATAATAATGAAAATACAAAGCAAGTAATCGATGATACAGAAATGCTTTTAAATTTTATTGATGAATACAATCTTTATATTGCAACTAATAATAAAAATGATAGTGCTAATAAAGACCTGGTTCTAAGAAGTATTTTAAATAATAAAAATCAAAAAGATTACTTTGAAATACAAATAGAATATTTCAGCTCTCTAAACTCCCTGCTAAAAGAAGATACCAAAAAACTTCTACAGGAATGGAAACAATTACAAAAAGAACTCTGTTTACTTCAAAACAGTTCAAATAATAAGGATTACGATAAAACAATAGGTGAATTATATTTTAAATTTGATAAAATAAAAGAAAAAATTAAAGAAGATAATAGACTTAAAGATGTTTTACAAATTGATCCCGATCATCTTTTTGCTTTACAAAGAAATCTTCCTGACAAAACATTACTGATATACCCAATTAAAAAAGATAATAACATATTATTTATTCTTATTGCTAATAAGATAGAAACTTCTGATTTTATCCCTGTTGATCTATCTAACTATGACAAGGATTTGAATGAAATAATTTGTGATATACACAATTTAATTCTTGAAACTAACTCTAATAAATCTAATAGTACTATCAACAGAAAAGATCAGATAAACCAAAAAAGCAAAGAACTTTATAATATAATTTTTGAACCAATTGATAATTATATTGCCAGCAATAAATTGGATGTTGATACAATACTTTTTATACCTTTTGGCAATATGAATACTATTCCATTAGCACTATTGCTTGATAATAATGATAACTATTTATTTGAAAAGTTTGCCATAGTTAATGTTTATAATTCAAGTCTATTAAATGTTGCTTCTAATAAGTCATTTCCTAAACATCCAAAGTTGACTATACTAACAAATAATAAAGTAAAAGATATTCAAGCAGAGAATGAAGCTAATATTATAATGAAAATCCTTCCAAACACATTACATATTAATAATTTATCTGATTTGCCTGAGCACACAGACATTATACATATAGCTACACACGCTAAATATGACAAAAATAACCCTAATAACTCAGTTATAGAAATACCATACTATGATGAAAAAGAAATAAAGCTAGATTCTATAGCAAAAATAAAGCACAAAATTAATAATTCTTTTGTGATTCTAAGTGCTTGTGAAACAGCCTTAAGCAATGAAAATGATGGTAAAGAATTAAAATCATTAGCACTAAAGTTTGAATACTGTGGTGCTAGAGGAATTATAGCTAGCTTATGGCCAGTAGATGACAGCTCAACAACTGAATTGATGGAAGGTTTTTATAAAAAACTAAAAAAACAGCTGAAAACAGATAAAATAAATGTTGCTTCAGCATTACAAAAAGCTCAAGAAGAATTTGTATCCAAATATAAAAAAGGATATAAAAGTTTACCAGCATCCTGGGCTCCTTTTATTATTATTGGAGAATGGAGTTACCCGGTAAGTAAAAAATAAAAATCAGGAGAAAAAGTGAGAACTTTATTATTATTGTTATGTGTAAGTTTATTAAGTTTATCCTGGAATCAATGTACATATGCTAAAGAAACAGATACAAACTCATATGCTTTAATCATAGGCATTAATTACCAGAATGACAATAATTATCTTGGTGAATCACCAATCAATGGTGCAAAGTTAATGAAAAAGTTGATTGTTGATAAATATAAATTTGATCCAATTAATATAATGACTCTTATTGAAGGTGAACCACAAAGTATAAATCCTACAAAGAAAGAAATTGTAGCTTCTCTTGAAAGACTAATTTCTAAAGTTAAACCTCAAGATAAAGTGTTTATTTATTATGCAGGTCATGGGGTAAGGATTAATGATGATAATAATGACGAAAAGGATGATAACTATGATGAGGCAATTGTGCCATGCGACTATAAAACTAAAGATAGTTATGAAGTTATTAATGATGATGATTTAAGCTGGTTTATAAATAGAATCAATTCTGACAATATTACTATTATTTTCGATTGTTGTCACTCTGGAACCGGAAACAGATTACCTCAAAGTAATTACAATAAAGTCGGCGAAAAATTTAAACTAACAAGATCAATTAATGATATTTTTATAATGGATTATAAGCCTCTCAGAAAAAATTCTATAGATTCAACTAGCACTACAGAATCATCATCTTATGATTTAGGTTCAAATTATATCTTTTTTGCTGCAGCTCAAGATGATGAAGAGGCAAGTAACGGAGGCACGCCAATTACTATAGATGGTAATGAAATTTATTGTGGTAGTTTTACCAGTGCTCTCTATAGAACATTATTATCAACCCATAAAAATTCAGCCTGGAAAGAGACTATTTCAAATATAGATAATAAAACCTTAATAGATAACCCTTATCAAAACCCAAAGTTTTTCGGAAATACCAATAAAATAATCTTTTCATCAGAAGAAAAAGTATCAAATGTGCCTATAAAAGAGTCATCGAAAGAAAGCTTTATAAAATATAAAACAATAAAACCAGATATTTATATTGATTCAAATGATGAAAAGATCAGGAAGAAAACTATTAAATTATTGGAAAACAACTATAATATTATAAAAGATAAAAAGAAAAGCTGTTATTCCCATCATATTCAAATAATTAAAGAGGAAAATGGTTATAATTTAACATTCTTATACTATCCTGAAAGTGAAAATAAGTTTATTAAAAAGACTTTCAATAATCAATTTCAGTTAGAAAACTTTCTAAAAACAATTTCAAATAAACTTTATAATTTTATTAATCTAGTTAGCTTAAGTAATAACAATTCAAAAATAAAACTAGAAGTTAATTATGAGAAGCAAGAGAAAAAAGTATACGCTTATTTAAAAGCTAAAGAGGATTGTTATCTTACTATTCTAAGAATTGATGGGGCTTTCAATATTACTTTAATACCTTTAAGTGATAATTTTCTTCAATCAGGAGATATAAAAAAGGTTGTTATTGATTTAGATTCTGATTTTACAAATGGCTTAAGTAACAGAAAGTATATTAAAATAATAGCTACAGAAAAACCGGTTAATATTTCTAACAACTTAAACATTTTGAGTATAGTGCAAAGCTTAACTTCTTCTTATAATAAAAATTTTAAGAATACAACTACTCTACTACCATTATCCACCTGGGATGAGAAACTATTGCTATTCTAAAATAAGTAGTCTTAAGCTAAATTCACTTCTTCTTCAAGTGCAATCTCTTCATCGGTAAGAATACCATATTTTTTTGCTCTTAATACAGCTTCTACCCTTGGTATTACACCATCCTTAAAATTTCCAACTAATAGTTTTTGATAGATTTCATATAATTTTGTATCAATATATTTACGTGTATAGCCTAATTCTTCTGCTATTTTTTCATTTGTTTTAGCTTTTGCAAGTTTTTTTAGAATTTTAAATTCCGTATCATTAAGTGGTTCAATTAATGGAGGTAACTCAATGTTAGTATGTTTACCGGCATTAAGTAATTTTTTAAATATTAATTTGCTATAAAAATAATTACCTTCTAAAACAGCTTTAATAGCTTCAATAAAAGTTTCTTCATCTTCATTTTTTAGCATATAGCCAAAGTTTTCGTGCAAGTTTGGGATATTCTCCTGTAATCTTGTTAAATAACTGATATCATCTTCATTTGAAACAATAATAATTTTGGCTTGAGGAAAATCTTTTAATATTTCTATTGTTGCAGTAATTCCATCTACTTCCTGCTCCTTAAAAACAATATCCATTATTATAAGATCCGGTTTTTTTTCTTTCGCTATATTTATTGATTCTTTCGCATTACCACAATTTATCACTTCAAAATCTTTAAAATTATCGTTAATAATATCTTTTGTTGCCCTTAATACCATTGGGTGGTCATCTACAACTAGAATCCTAGTACTCATTCTTTATGCCTTCCTTCTATTCAAATGGTAGAACAAAACTTACAGTAGTACCCTTTTTATCCTGATTCTCAGGATACCAAAAATCATAATATATTTGGGCTCCAATTTCTTTAGTTCTTGTTTGAATTTCATAAAGTCCAAAAGAATCTTTGTTAAGATTTAATTTATTAGGTTTGAAGCCACTGCCATTGTCTTTTAACGTTATAATCAGAATTTTATTCCATTTATTTTTCTTTATATCAACAGATAATTCAATTATTTCAGCATTAGAGTGTTTTTCAATATTATTTAGTAATTCCCTGAGAATTTTATATAGTTCCTTTTTCCATATATTATTTGATTTTACTGAATTTAAGTCAGTTTCTTTTATTTTGAATTCAACTTGAACTGTTAAAGAGGGATTTCTTTCTTTAAAATCTTCAATTAAAGTACTTAATTTCGGAAATAATCCTTCTACTAAAACACTTTCTGGTTCCTTATTACTTAAAGGCTTAATAATTTTCCGGATACTAATATCAATTTCAGGAATATAAAATGAAAAATATTTAGAGAAAATCTTATCTATAGAGATTATCTTTTCTTCTAACTCACTTATATCAAGTGTTAAATTACCTTGATTTTTTGTTTCATCTAAAATTGACTTAATTTTTTGCATTTCTTTTTCTGCTGTAGGTAGTTTTTTACTTAATATTGAAATTAATTGTAATGGATCATTATGAATATCATTAGCAATATCATTTTTTGATACTTCTATCCATCTTATTAACTCTTGACTTTCACGATATTTAACAGCTTGAGTTAATATTAAAAAAATAAATCCAACTAAAAATATTATCAAAAATATTGTAATTGAATCTTTCAGGATAATTATACTTCCATTAGAGTCAAAATAGTTTCTATTCGTCAAGTTTTTTGGTAATAATTCTTGAGTTGCAAAAATATAAAACATTATCGAAGTTAAAAAACTCAGGGTTAAAAACCAGAAAAAACCATTGTATATAACATTTACTAATTCATATTTCTTTTTCTCTTCAAATACATTAGATTTTGAAGTAAAAAAGAATGATATAAAAGCAATAACATAAGGTAAACACCAAAACAACCAATAAGAATTATAATATCTAATACAGTAGATAAAAGCCCAGGAATAAAGAATTAAGAATAATATTATTGATGTAAATGTTATATTATCAGTGATTTGTCTCTGGCTAGAACTTAATTTATTAGAAAGTTTTGGAAAAAAGGTAAAGAGTATGAGTGTCGATAAAACAACACAAAATAACGTATCTAAAATAATGACAGATCTATAAAACAGAAAACTGTTCATGTCTTTTACTAATAAATTAAGCAATGGATTAAATAAAAATAAGAAGAAAATTCCACCTGAGAATATAATAAACAATATAAATTCTTTAACTGCTTTTATATTGGTTAAATTCAATATAGAAGTGATTCCTTCTAATGGTTTAAGTAAGTTTAGATTACAGATAAATCCCCAATATATAGCAGAATAAACACTGAGAACGGCATAAAAAAGGTAATCCATATTTTCTCTTAGGAAAAAAGATAAAATTATATAAGCCAATAACGCAATAATAGCTCCCCACCATGGACCTAAAGCTATGCTAGCTAAAGCTACACCTAGCATATTTAAACATAATAATGACCAATGATCATATACTATACCACCTATGATTCCTATGGCAATACATAATAAAGCTAATAATAACGATTCTTTGGTATAGTTATTTACATTCAATAAGAATCGGTTTTTAGTGAAAAAAGTTTCTAAAAGTTTTATTTTTCCTGATACCATTAAATATACTCTTCTTTTTTTATATTTTTAATAGATATTGAAATATTAAATCAAAAACAAAGTTGTTTTTGATTAGAAAACTTGTAACGCTTTTTGTGGCTTATTTGTTTTGCGGGTTGAAAATTTATAACTGTAATTTTCAAAGATATAAAAATTAAAAAAATGCTCAACAAATAGCCCCCTTATCCGAATGTAGAATAAGGAGGCATTTGTTGATTATGAATACTATAAAATATCTTTCAAATTTTTTAAACCCCCTAATTTTA
>JBFMGH010000262.1:0-11577 GCA_040752795.1 Cyanobacteriota bacterium | reverse complement strand
CCTTAAAATCTTTTATTTATAATTTATAATTACTTTATTATGCAGAAAGATTTTCATTATTATTGTATTGGTATTTTAGCTTATAAAGCAGGCTTTTCTCAGGAAGACTCTTTAACAATTGCTCATGCCTCTCAATACATTGATGATTCACGGGCTTCAAAAAGGCATCACTTTGATGATATTGCATTTGAACCTGCACGCACTTCTCATGTAGGCCTTGAAGCTTTCAAATGGAATGTTCAGAAAAAGGTTTATTTACCGTTTCATTTTCTACCAGAAGAGGCTACTAATGCATATAATTTTTCTTATAAAGTAAAACCATTGCCGGAACTTGCAATAAAATTATTTAAAGAAGCTTTTACTGAGCCAAATAAAAATTTCCGTTTGATTAGAGCAGGTATTGCTCTACATACAATAGCAGATAGTTATTCGCATCAGGGTTTTTCAGGGATAGAGGACAGTGGGAATCTTATTATTAATATCAAGCAAAAGAAAAAAGACGGCTCCTGGAAAGATATTAAAGTGTCAAATTTTATGCCAATGATTGGTCACGCTCAGGTTTTAGACATACCAGACAGACCTTATTTGAGCTGGCAATTTGAATATCCTGAAGAAACACTATTTGATAACGTTGTTGAAATAAATAATACTGAAAGATGTATGCAGGCAGCTGAAGATATTTTTAACTTGCTAAAAAGTATTGCGGGAAATAAATCTCAAGAATGGGACAGTTTTAAAGATACGTTGCTAGAATTATTTTCTTATCATCAGAAAGACCTTGAAAAAAGGTGTTATAACTGGCAACTTAAATTTAATGAAATTTTTAAAAGGCCTTACGATAGTTCAAAATGGTGGAACGAAATGATACCTATGTGGTTAACATTTCAAGAATGGGAAAAGCTCAGAAAAGATCCTAATAATCATCTATGTTTTCCAAAAAGAACAAATTTTGGTAATGCTAACTGGGTTTTATTTCATAAAGCCGCTTGGATACAAAGAAATTTCGTTCTTGATCACCTGCCAATTGATGACCCTGTTAAAATATCGTAGTGAACGATTTAAAACTAACTATAACAACTTAAATACTCCGAAAAATTTGCGTTTTTTGACTTTTAAACCAAATTACAAATCTGCATTCAGAGATAAAACTAACAGAGCTTTGTTATTTAAAATAACAATGTCTTCATATAATAGCTACGTGAGAATAATTCAGGTTAAATGCTTATTTTTATCTGATGTTTCGCATTATTATTATAGAATACAAAAATAGTTTCGGGCACTGGTTCAGACATTTGACAAAAGTGTATTTTAATAAGATCATATAGTGTTAATATTCGGGGATACTCAGAAAAATTTATATGAGAGGGAAAAAATGATTTCAAGATTAAGCAATTTACCTGTTGTATTTGGAAGTGATGCAGGTAAGAAGTTAAATAAAGAATCTGCAAGGCTTCTTGACACATATGCCAGCAAAAATGAAAGTGACAAAGTTATAAATACTTTTATTGAAGCTACAGATACTTTTCTCGCCACCGCAAATAAAGGCGACACAGAAGATATTAATGCTGCCAGCAATTTTAATAGTGTTCTAAAAGTTTGTGAAAGAGTTGAAAAAGGCTTTAATTACCGTGGTTCTGTCTTATTTGCACTGGCTGAACGAGTAAAAGGTTTTCTTAAGCAATAATCAGACAGGCTAAATTAACCAGCTTAAACCATTCTTACAATTTTATAATAAGTGATCTTTTATATAGTCTGAGTGGCTTATTTCTTTAAACTGATCAATATTATTCTGGAAAACTTTTTCCAGTTTTATAAACTCTTTATCGCTTAAATCAATAAATTTATTTTTTTCTTTAGTTGTGTCATCAGGATAAATAACAGTTAATTTGTTACTAACAAACTTTTTATCTTTTGAAGGATGACTGATAATTTTGCTAATGTTTATTACTTTATCTTCAAGTTTGAATTTATAGTTAGTTATATCATTTGAAGGTGGTTCACCAGCTTTTAAAACTGAGAAAATACCATCGTGAATTTTATGAGACTTTACATTATCAATTAAATCACTAATAATATGTCTTTTTTCAATATATTTACGTATTTTATTAACAGTGCCCTTGATTTTATCAGTTGTGTTAGAAACAAACATGCTAATTTTATGTATAGCAAAAGCAACAGGATAAAGGACTTTCTTTAATGCAGTTAATAGCTTGTTAGCTAAAGAGGTTTCAACTTTTTCTTCAGGTGCATTTTGTTTCTGAAAAAAGTCTGCTTTACTTGCAAAGGAAATATTATTTGCTTTAATTTGTGAATCATTTATTAAATTTCCTTGATATTTATTTGTAATCCCAGAAATATTCATTTAAATACCTCTCTCCGAATTAAAAATGTAATCTCTCCCAATATTTTTAGAGTAATAAAAAAACACTTAATGAACAAGAGATTGCTAATAAAATTGTAAGAAATATTTATCAATTAAAAACACTAAAAAAATGCTTTTTCTATATAGAAAAAGCATCTTGAACATTGACTGATTAATACCCTTACCAATTTACTTTATCTGTTATGCAAGGTTAAAAATTGATTTTGATTGTTGAATTTTCTCTTTATTAGCTTCAATTCTGGAGTTCATTTCTCCGCTTTTAGCAGTAACCAACAGGTCAAATTGATTTAAAACATCAGTAATAGTATGAAAAGCACCTCTTGCAAGCCTGCCCTGTGTCTCATCTGCCATGTTGCTAAAATAGCTTGCCTTCTGGTCATTATCACCATATTTGGCTTTGTCTGATTCTTTGTTAAGCCATTCTTTCTCTTCCTGAGATACCCTTGGAGATGACATAGACGACATTTCCGCAATGGCTCTGTTAAAACCGCTCCAATCCACTTTCTTATACCTCTCTATTTTCTCTCAAATAATTTAGTGTTATTAGAAAAAAACTAAGCAAGAAAATTAAGGCCACCCAGACCAATATTATCAACTAATCCTAAATTATTATTCTGATTACCAGCTCCGTTAGAGTTACCAGAAACAATGCCTAAACCTGAATTTAATATATTATCAATAACAGAAAGACCACCACCAGCAGTATCAGGATTTTTATTAGTATTTCCACCAAATATACTGCCAGTACCGCCAAGAATATCATCTATAAAAGATGTAAGACCTGAACCAGCATCGGAACCACTTCCTGACATTAATCCATCCATACCGCCCATTATATCATCAATAACGGAAGTAAGGCCTGAACCGCCGCCACATCCGCTACCGGATAAAATACTATTTGATCCACCGGCGATATTATCGATTACAGAAGTAAGACCATAGTTGCTTCCTGATCCACCGGATAAAATACTGTCAGCACCACTGGCAATATTACCAATAACATTAGTAGGGCTAAAACTACCAAAATTAACCAAGACTATTATTCCTCTCTCTCGTGTTAATTTAACTGCACGTGAAAAAACACACCTATACTCTCTCTAAAAATATAAAAACAATCATTATTTCATAATTGCCTCAAATTTATATCTTAATGAACTCATCAGCGGGTCAATTGTAACGCCAGAAGCCTGAAAAATATAATCATTAAATATTTACTCATCAAAAAAGTTATAAAAAGTATATATTTCAGCGTTTAAAACTGTTACAGTTTAATTGTAACAATTAGTTAAGCGATTTTACCTGCAAATATCTTATTCCAGTTCCATGATTATAGCGCCTTCAAGCAGAATGATATGGTTATCTTTTCTGGCGTAGTCTAGCCCTCCAACTATCTCATTATAACCCCTGGCTTTTTGAGGTTTTTTAAGGCCAGTTATTTCTGTTGCTTTTTCGCTTGGTACAAGTACGCCATCTGATAAAGCTTTTAGTTTTAAAACTTCTACTTGTTTGCTAGATTTCGCTGAATCATTAATTAAAAGTTCAATATTATTACCTTTTTTTCTGAAGCCTGTAAGAACAATATAGTGTCCGTTGTCATAATCATATTTAACCTTGCCGGTTTTTTCATTAACTGAGCGTTCATATCTGCCAATATTAAAAACAACAAGGCTTTTCTTTTTCAACGCTTCGGTTATCTGTTTTAAATCTGGCACTTTATTAGAATGATATTTTCTGCTGCATGGCCAATAACCCTGATATTCAAGATTTTTGATTTTATAACCTTTATCCCTGACTAATTTATCAAGACCGTTACACATATCACTAACTGTTGTACCGTTGTCATATGCATTTGTTTTAAGATAAACAATAAGCTCTTTAATGATTTCAAGCTGTGATTTTTTATTAGTTAGTTCAGGATAACCGTTTTTAGATAACCACATAATAGCATTTGAAACTGCTACAGGGCCACAACATACTGCACCACCGCCGGGTAATTTTTTATTTATTTGTTTAAAATCTGGTGTTTGATCTACCCGGGCTGTGTATTGTTCTCCGTTGATTCCCCGAAAAGTAATAGTATCAATTTTCAAACAACCCTTCATGGCAATTGCCGGAGTGCAGTAATTATTTTTCTGACCCAAATTCAAGGTCAAATTGCTAATTGTTATTGGTTTTTGTATTGATAAAACCATATTAATATTATTCATTAATTAACTTATTTTTTTAAAACTCCTGAAAGAAAAAATTGCTGAAGAAAGATCTCTGCTTAACTCTTTTTTATATATCAAAGCTGCAAAGTTGTTGCTCCTGAAATAATACTTTTTCCAAAGCCTGAATAATTTAACTTGAGGCTTGTGATATCTGATATTAATGACACAGGAAAGATTAAAAATCTCTACACAAGAGATAACACAATAATTAATATGCTAAAATGGTATCTATAAAATACTTTACTCTATGACAAAGAAACAACCACAGTATATAACAATTTGTTACAGACTTTTCCGAATGTGAATTATGCACATTTGGAGAATTCTATTACATTTATTAATAATAATACTTGCTATACTGGCAACCTGCATACTTTTATCAGTATATACTTTAGGATTACCAATAATCTAGCTGGTGATTTTGCCAGAATTATTAATTTCAAATATTTTTTCCCAGACACTGCTGATTTTTTTCCAATTTCTCAATCACCTAAACAATTCTACGTAACGAATAATTGTCTATAAACTACAAAATGACATAATCAATTCTATAACCTGGTATAATCTCCGGGTATTTCAAACAGTGACTCTGGTAATGGTTCTTTTGAAATATCTGTTATAGTTGTGGTTGTAGTAACATTTTTACCGAAAATAGTATCTTTTGCTGTAACGGCTCTCTTGACCACCAGCCCATCAGAACTTATTTTGCCTTGATTAATAACTTTAAACTTTTTCTGACAGTTTCTGGAATAGGATTCTTCTTTTTTCTCACACTTGCCTGTTAAGCAAACAGGCTTTTCATCTTTTATATCAGAAATCCACACTTCTTCTGTTCTGTTCATATCTGACATACAGGAAGGATTGTCAGATATTGTAAATGAAATAGAATATTTATGGGCTTTAAGGTTTCCAATAGTTTCATCTTTTTTAGTATCAGTAACAACAGTTTTTATCTGACCCAGGTATTCTTTGTTGTCATCTTTTATATTAGATTTCTCATCACAATTAGTTTTCATTTCTGGTTTAAATGGGCTAATAACATATTTTTTTATATCATGTTCAAGGCTTATTGTTTGTTTTTTATCACACATAATTAGTTTTGAAGATTTTAAATTTGCATTATCGATTCTTAATCTTTGATTTTTTATATAAAAAATTTCTTTTTTATTGTTATTAGCCATCATACCCTGAATTATTTCTGCAGGAGCATCAATATCTTTAAAATTTGCATTAGTTAAAGTTGTCTCAGTATATTTCATATCTGCAAAAACACAATTTATTGATAAAAAAGATACACACAGTATAAATAAAATTCTTTTAATCATAAATTTCCCTCAAATTTTAAGTTAATTAACCTGTATTTAAATAATTTAACTAACTGTTATGTCTAAATTGAGACTTCTGCACTAACTAAAGTTTATAAATTATCAGAAATTAGCGAAATTTGCAGACACAACAATTCCGGTTATTATAGCAACATAATAAAATTATATATACCAACCAACGAAAGAAAACTATATATGGACTAAATTTACTACCCTCAATTCTCTTGTATCTATCATTACTTTCAAGGAATAGTATAAATAGATTAATAAAATTGAATATGAATATTGATTAAACAAATACATATGTTTTATAAACTTGAAACTGGTTTATTAAACAGATTCTTATTTCTGTTTTTATATCTATCTGAATTAACTCTCTTTTCATTTTGCTGCAATATTTGTTTAGTTGTTAAAGTATTTTTTTTATCTGAAGAACTATAACCCTGCCTGACAAGTTTATCAAAAGACCTGCCACTTACCATATCGTTATAACCTCTTTTTTTAACAAGCCCATCTGTTCTCTGATTAACAAGATCACTGTTTTGCTTAATTAGTTTCTCAGGTGGTTTATTAATTAAATCCTCCCGGGGTTCAACATAATTTTCCAGAGGTTTGCCCTTTTTATCTTTTGAAGGTGTTATTGTTACACCACAATATTTCTTAGCGTTTTTTTCAGGTTTATTATAATAATTTTTAATAAGAACCTTATTATATGTACCTTTTATTAACTCTTTTTCGCTTTCATCAGAAAGATTTTCATTATTTATGTCTTTATCGGGATAATTGACAGGACTTTCCGTTTCATTCTTATTACTCTTCTTCCATTCTTCAAGTGCAGCAAAATTAGGGTCTAATGACAACACTGCTGAAACCGTTGAAAAAAGAAAGCCAATCAAACAAAGTAGCATCCACATATTTTTCATTAAAATACCACCAAATTGCTATAATTTGTTATTATTTTTATCGACAGGAAAATAAAAATCTTTATGTTAAAGTTTTTATCAAGAGTTTATTAATTTAGTTCAAAATCAATAAATGTATATTATTAAACATGATTGTCAAATTGAAGTCACAGATAAAATAGCAGGCGGCAAAGCTTCTAATCTTCATTTGCTTAATAATAATGGGGTTATGGTTCCAGAATGGTTTGTAATTAATGCCAGTGCTTTTGAAAAACATCTAAAAATACTTAATGACAATAACCTATCTCCTGAAACAATACTTAATATTGAACTTTCAACTGAACTGACTGACGAAATTGAAAAAACACTAGATCAACTTGCTTTAAAGAATAAATATCTTGCTGTCAGGTCTTCAGCCGTTGGAGAAGACAGTTCAGAACTATCATTTGCAGGCCAATTAGAATCATTTTTATTTGTTAAACCTGAAGATATATTTATAAATATTAAAAAAGTATGGGCATCATCTTATAGCAAAAGAGTTAAATCTTACTTAAAAGAAAACAATATTTCTCAAAGCAAACTTAAAGTTGCAGTTATAGTTCAGGAAATGATAAATGCTGAAATTTCCGGGGTGGCTTTTGGCATTGATCCTGTTTCAGGTAACAGAGATGCTGTAATAATATCATCAGTTTATGGGCTTGGTGAAGGGCTTGTTTCAGGCTTACTTGACTCAGACACATATGTAATCACAAAGGATAATATTGAATCAAAAATAGTTAAAAAAACTCAGGCTGTCAGACTTAACAAAAAAGAAGGCCATTCAACTATTATAGAGCCTATCGATAGCCACCTACAAAACATTTCCAGCCTTTCTGATTCTCAGATTGCTATGATCTATAATACTACCAGAAATATTAATGCCCTCTACGGCAGGCCACAGGATATTGAATGGGCAATATATAAAGAAAATTTATTTATTCTTCAAGCAAGGCCAATTACTACCCTTGATTCAATAGCTGATAAGTCTTTAGCAAAAAGAATCTGGGATAATTCTAACATTGTTGAAAGCTATTCAGGGGTTACAACTCCTCTTACATTCTCTTTTATATCCGTTGTTTATACAGAAGTTTATAAACAATTTTGCCGCATTATGGGTGTTGAAGAATCTCTTATTGAGAAAAATTCACATATATTTTCTATGATAGGGCTTATTAAAGGAAGAGTTTATTATAACCTCATCAACTGGTATAATTTACTGGCATTGTTGCCAGGCTATTCTATTAATGCTGGCTTCATGGAACAAATGATGGGAGTTAAAGAAAAGTTAGATATTGCATTAACTGTAATACAAAGCGACAAGAATCAATATATACGGTTATTATGCCTTATTAAAACACTTTTAATCAACTTAATCAATATTGATAAAGAAATCATAAACTTTTATAAATATTTAGAGCAAATTATTTCACCATATAAAAACCTTGATTTAAATAATGAATCTCTTGATAACCTTATGAATCATTATTTACATATTGAAAACAGCCTGATAAGAAAGTGGCATGCCCCTCTTGTTAATGATTTTTTTGCGATGATTTTCTACGGGGTGTTAAAAAAAGTCATTAATAAGTGGGATATAGATGACCATGATACACTTCAAAATGATTTAATGGTGGGTCAGGGAGATATTATTTCTACTCATCCTATTAAAAATATTAGAAATATAGCCAACATTATTTGCAATAATGCTGATTTAAAAGAGTTTTTTCTGTTAAATAATGAGCAGGCTATTTTAAAAAAGCTGTTAAACTATCCTGAAATTCATCAAAAAATACGTGATCACATTGATAAATTTGGAGACAGGTGTATAAATGAACTGAAACTGGAAACAATTACATTCAGACATAACCCTGAAATGCTTATAAACATAATTAAATCCTATGTTAAAATTGGCTACGAAGACCCGGATAAAACTAAACAAAATGAACGGCAACTAAAAATAGTTGCAGAGAGAAAAGCTTTTGAAAAGATTAAAAATCCTGCAAAAACAGCGCTGTTTAAATATATTTTAAATCAGGCTAGAAAAAGGGTTAAGGATCGTGAAAACCTTAGATATGAAAGGACTCGTGTTTTTGCATTAATTCGTGAAGTTTTTCTGGCAATAGGGCATAAATTTTATTATGAAAATATTATCAACAATGAAAGAGATATTTTTTACCTGTCTAAAGAAGAAATTATTAACTTTATTTCAGGAACAGCTATTTCAGCTAATATTAAGGAGATAATAAAATCTCGGAAGGAAGAATTTGAAGGTTATAAGAATGTTAAATTACCAGATAGATTTGAAACATATGGGCCAGTTTATCATGCAAATCATTATATTCAGGAACAAGCAATAATAAATGATACCGGCATATTAAAAGGCACCGGCTGTAGCCCAGGTATAGTTAAAGCTATTGTTAAAATTGTATTCGACCCGACAGATGTAAGCGATCTTGGAGGCAATATTCTTGTAGCTGAAAGGACTGACCCCGGATGGGTAGCACTATTTCCACTGGCAAAAGGTGTTCTGATCGAAAGAGGTAGTATTCTTTCACATTCTGCAATAGTAACAAGAGAAATGGGTATACCCTGTATTGTAGGTTTAAATAATATTACTTCTGTTCTTAAAGACGGCCAATTAGTCGAAATGGACGGTACCACCGGGGTTGTAAGAATAATTACTGAAAATTAAATCCATCCTTTGTTTTTATATTTCATTGCTGCAGAAGCTTCATATAAAACCTGATATAGAATACTAAAATTGTGTATTTTAGATCTCCAGGATAGCTCTGGTTTAACCAGAGCCTCTTCAACAGGCACAGGATAAACTGCTATACCCTGTTTTTGAAATAGCAATGCTGATCTTTTCATATGAGAATCTGAAGTCACTAGCAAAGCAGTTTTCATCTGAGCATCTTGCATAATCTTTAATGTATTAAGTGAGTTCTGGTAGGTATCATGAGAGAGATTTTCAATGATTATATTTGATTCTGGCACGCCTAAATCTTTTGCCATATTAGCCATAGCTTCGGCAGATGATATATAACCATCATGATCCCAACCCCCTGAAAATATTATGTAAGGGGCATAACCTTCTTTATAAAGAATTACACCTTCAACAGCTCTTTCAAGTGAAAATCTTGAAGGTTTACCACCGAGTGTTGTACCTGCACCAAGTACTACAATTGCGTCAGCTTTTTCTATTTTAGGCTCCACTTTGAGCATATTAAACAAATCCGTCGGTATATTGGTTCCCAGGCAAACATAAATAAGAAGTATAAAAGATATACCAATTGAAGCTAAAATGTTTTTTATTATATTAATGATCATTTCAAGCATATTGAATTCTCCTCCTGATAATAATTATATCTAGCCTTGAAAATAATAACTATGCTGGTAATATTAAATGTTTGATTACAAGCAAAATGTGCGTGACCTGTTTTAAAGTAGCTCAATTTCATAAATGGCAAATGTTAAAAACCTGTTACAAATCGTTCCAAAAAGCAAAGAGATTGTTTTTATTTAAATAGAAAAGTAAATTATATTCGATTGATAATCTGGAAAGGATTAAATATGTAACCAGTATTCTGGTCAAAGGCGTAATTTATCTACTACTTACTAAACTACAATATTTCAGAAATAAGGCTAAACGTCTTTGCATGCTTGTTACATTAACCAAAGATTATTAGGAGAATATAATGGTTCAAGCTGCAAATTCGAAACCATTCTTCCTGACGCGTTGGGACAACTCGTTAGAGAATTTTTTCTCGAAAGCAAACCCGGTAACAAAACCAGCTAATAAAACTTTGCTAAACAGGGCAAGTTATTATGGTAAGTCTACCTCACAAAACGCAGGATTTAGATTAAATAAATATACCTACAAAGCTGCTAATGCTATAGGCAAGAAAATGATGTCAGCTTCCGGGGCAGCAGAGGCTGCAATAAAAGCTGGTAGCAAACCCGGCTTATGGGGCAAGTTAGTTTTAAAAAGTAAAATGTTAACCAATCTTGGTAATGGCCTGTCTAAACTTGGAACAAAAGCAGGCGGAAAAATACCAGGAATGGCAACATTGTTTGGGCTTATCACCGGCGGCATTGGTGTATTCAAAGCAGCAAAATGCGCATTAAAAGGCAATTGGAAAGAAGCCGGCTACGAGTTAATAAAGACAACTGGTTCAGTAGCAGGTGTAATGGCCAGTATGGTAGTATTTGTGCCCGGTGTTAATATTTTTGCGGCACTAGCAATGGCAATGGGCCTGGGCTTTGCAGGTGACTGGACAGGGAAAAAACTTGCTGATATTGTATTCCCTTCAGTAGGCAGAAAGCAAGCGGCAAAAGAAGAACTTCAAAAAATGAACGCTATAATGCAACAAAGACTTAAAATGTATGGCTAATAACTAAAGTGTACTTAATATATATCCAGTTTCCAATTTCTCTTTTTTTCTTAATACAATTTAAAGCAACAAATATAATCCATCCTAACTCTCACTAATTCCCAACATATCCCTAAAACCTTTATTAAAAGGATTAAAGCCCGGTCTAAGCGCCCGGGCCTTTTTTTATAGTTGAATAATTATTTAATAATTATTTAATGTTGCAGCAAAATAAAAATGTCCGCTTTTTAGCAAAATAGAAATGTCCTCTTTGGAGGATTTATTATTACTAACTTCTGAACTCTTTTAATCATTAAATTTCCTTTTTTCTTTTGAATTTATTTT
>JBFMGH010000261.1:0-5658 GCA_040752795.1 Cyanobacteriota bacterium | reverse complement strand
CCCTAATTATTCACAAATCAGGAACCAGCGAGGAGGTTGCAGGGGGTGTTTTTGCATGCGCAGGCAAAAACACCTGGCCTCTATAATCTGGAATCTATAGATTACTTTCAAGGATCAGTATATCCAGTCTACAAAAATAAACACCTGCTTTTAATTAAGCAGGTGTTTATCAAGTTTATTATTTATTAAGCCATTTTATTGTTATTTATTTTAAGTACTTTATCTAGTTCATCGAAGCTGAAAACAAAGTTATTTTGTCTTCTATCAGTAGACCTTCTGTCGGTAGAAGCTCTTTTATCTTCATTTGAATCATGTTGGAAGAGTTTTGTTTTTTCGAGTTCATTAATTTCATCTTTGCTGGCGCCAAAAATGTTTTTAGCTTCAGAAGATTGAGTGTTTTGTGTTCTTCGATCTTCATTAGCTCTTCTGTCATTAGAAGTGTCTCTTCTATCGAGAACGACTTTATCTTTGCCTAATTCAGTAGAGAGTTTATCATAAATGTCAGATAATTTTTTATCAACGACAATTTTTTTAGTATTAGAAGCAATTTCTTTGCATTTTTCAAGCACTTTATCGACAGAGTTCATTTCACATGTAATGAAGAAAACTTCTGTTTTAACTTTTTTTAGCTGGTTTTCAGTTTCTCTAGATTGTTCTTTGAGAATTTTGAGGTCAGCTTGAATGAGGTTTTTGCTTGTAGCTTCGTGATCTTCGACGTGTTCAAACAAATCAGTATCAGAGATAGATTTTAAGGAGCCTTTATCCGAGTAAGCATCAGTTAAAGAATCCATCAAGGTGTCGAGGTTTTTGTAAGCTTCTTCGAGCATTTTTTTAAGAGCTTCAACAGTAAAGCTTTGTTTAGCTTCACCCTGAACGCTGGAGCTTATAGGGGCCAGGTTTCCTAAGGCGACTTCATCAATGAGTTTTCTGGCAGATTCTTCAAGAGTTGCAACGGATTCTTTCTGTGCCTGGAGTACTTCCTTTTGAGTTTGAGCAGCTTCTTTAAGGTTTTCAGTAGCCTCTTTCATTATAATAGTTTTATCTTGTGTCTGTTCAGGAATGAGAGGTGTTCCGGGTTGATTGACCGGTGTTGTTTGGTCTGTTGAGGTTTCAGTTTTTTCTTTAGCCTCTTTTAGTTTTTCATGAGATTTTTCAAGTTCTGTTTGAATGTTAGCGAGTTTTTTATCGCAGTTTTCGGTTATTTCACTTGTTGTTTCATTAACTTTTTTAACTTTTTCGACAGATTCAACGATAGATTGTTTGTTTTGTTCTTCTACTGTTGTAGCAACTGCCGGTGTAGTTGCACGAGGTGTTTCAGGCTGAGCAGGTGGTGTTGTTTCAGTTGTCGGGTTTTGAGCCTGCTGAGCTTTTATTTGTTTATCATCTTCTACAGCCTTGTTAACGTCATTAGTGTTAATACCGGCTTCTTTAGCTATTTTATCAACTGCTTTTTCTGTTGCTTCATTTTGTTTCTTTTGGGTTTCATCTTGTTTTAATAATTCATTATTAGGTATAGTTTCAGTAGTAGCAGCTGGAGTAGTAGTAGCTGGAGTAGTAGCAGCTGGAGTAGTAGTAGCTGGAGTAGTAGTAGCTGGAGTAGTAGTAGCTGGAGTAGTAGCAGGTTGATCATTTAAAGGTAATTCAAGTTGTTGTGGATTTGTTTGATCAGTTTGTGTTGGTTGAGTAGTTGTTTCAATGGTTTTAATTGATTCTAATTTTTGCTCATCAACGTTAGCAGTGGTTGCAGTTTCATCACAGGCTTTTTTAGACTCTTTAGCAAATTCAAATACCAGCTGTTGAGTTTCTGTGTCAACATTTTTATTGCCGTCAGTTTTAGATTCTTTAACCACAACAGCTACTTTTTGAGTTTCTTCTTTAACAACTTCAGCGGCTACCGTTTTGATATCTTTAGAAACTTCCTGCTGTTTAATAAGGTCTTCAACAGTATTAGTATGATTTTTTTCAAGATCAGATTGAAGTTGTTTAATTTGTGTATCAATGATGGCTATGTTTTGAGTTCCGCTCCCTTGAGTAACAGATTGTTCAATGTTAACAATCTGATTTTCAAGTTTAGTTAGAGTGGCTTCTCTTTCAGAGATTTTGCTTTTTATACTATTGATTTTAGCTTCAATCTCATCTTTTTTACTAATAAATTCATCTATTTTGGCCTGTTGTTTTGCTTTAACGGTAGCAAGTAGTTCGGAGAATTTGATACCTGCAAAAGAATATTCTTTGCTGATAACTCCGTCAGCAAAAGTTCTATCTGATTCAATCATAGAGATTTCAGATTCAAGATTAAACTTATGCACTTTGTCAAAGAAAGAAGCCAGTTCTGCAAAAGCAATAGAGGTGAGGTATTTAGACTTTTCTTCGGCTCGAGAAGTCTCCTCATATTGTTTTTTCTTAAATTTGTATTCTAGTTCACTTTTCAAACTTAATAATGCGCTGATATTAAATGTCATGACTGCTTGTCCTCTGGAATTTACCCAACTAAACATATACGGTAGGATATACAAATATCTTATATATATAAAAACAATCAAAAGTAAATAAATGTTAGTGAATATTATACATTTTATAAAATTTTACAACTTATTTTCTAAATAAGCTCTTTAGGGCTAGGTATTGATGAAAAAAAATTTGCAGATATTTATTTTTAAATAGTATTTGGTAATTCAATTGTTGATTATATTATACATAAAAATTAAATCAATAACAAAAATAAGTTTGTAGTAGGAGAGTAAAGGTAATAACACATTTATATTGGTTATTATTCAAACTATATAGGGGATTTTAAAAGAAAGAAAAAATTTAGAGACAATTAAATGATGCAGTGAGGTAAAAAAATTAAAAAATAAAAGAACCTCAAGAGAGTAGTTTTAACCAGCTTTTGATATACAAATACCTGAATAAATTGAATAGTTATTAGAAAAATAAATAACTCTGGAGAAAATGGTTACTAATTTAGTAAGATACAAGATTTACAAATTTTTAGAAAGTAATTTATGTTTAGCTAAAAGGCCTTTATATCAGTGAATATAAATAATTTTAGCCAAGAAGTGGTTCAATATATTGCAAAATAGCTATTAAAATTATTGCTGCAGCAAGTAAAGCAAAACAAATAGCAGGATAAACAAAAGCCTGCAATTTGCCTAATTTCCAGACTTTAGCCAACATTTTGTTTAATTCATATAGTTTTTCCATTGATTTATTCTCCTAGAGAACTATTTTTTTTATTGTATACTATTCAGGAAATTATTCGTAAAGGTAAAATTCTTTCTCAAAACTGTATTTTATAAATTATTAAGAATAATAATATATTTAATACCTTAAACTGCTATAATCTGTCAAAAAAAGCAAAGAAAGAACCGAAAGGAGAAAAAAGTGGAACAAGACGTCGTTGATGTTGTAGTAGTAGGAGCTGGACCAGCCGGTATCGCAGCCGCTATGACATTAGCAAAGGCTGGTAAAGAGGTCGTTGTCCTCGAGAGAGGAGATTATGCTGGTAGCAAAAACATGTTTGGTGGAGCAATATATGCACAGCCAACAGAGAAGCTTTTCCCTGGATTCTGGAAAGAAGCCCCTGTTGAGCGTTTTAATACCGAGCATAGATATGCATTATTAACAAAAGATTCAGGCGTAACAATATCATATAAGAGTGATCAACACGCTAAAGAATCACATTATAACAGCTTCACAGTAAAAAGACCCAAATGGGATAGATGGTGTGCTCAAAAAGCTGAAGAAGCTGGAGTATTTATAGTTCCTCAGACTCTCGTTGTTGAGCTTCTAAAAGAAGATGGGAAGTTTGTGGGCGTTAAAACAGAGCAGGAAGACTTTAGAGCTCGAGTAACCATAGTAGCTGATGGTGTTAATTCACTTCTGGCAAAGAAAGCAGGTCTTCATCCAGAATTAAAGCCTGAAGATGTAGCTTTAGGAATTAAAGAAGTTATTAAGCTTCCTAAAGAAACTATTAATGAGAGATTTAACTGCGAGAATGGTAGTGGAGTTATTTATACCATAATAGGTGGGCCATTAGAAAACATAATGGCAATGGGTTATATTTATACCAATGTAGATTCCGTAGTAGTAGGTTTAGGAGCTTCATTAGCTGATCTTAAAAAACATTGTCTTAAACCGTATGAATTGATGGAAACACTAAAAGAGCATCCTGTGGTACGTCCATTAATAGAGGGTGGAACGCTGGAAGAATATTCTGGTCACCTTATACCTGAGGGTGGTTATAGAGCCATACCCAAAATATATGCTGATGGTTTAATGCTTGTAGGTGATGCTGCAATGTTAGTAAATAATGTTCACTGGGAAGGTACTAACCTTGCAATGGAAAGTGGTATTTTAGCTGCAGAAGCTGCAATAGAAGCACTGGACAAAAAAGATTACTCAGCTAATACATTATCTTTTTATAAGAAAAAGTTAGATGAAAGCTATGTAATGAAAGATCTTAAAGCTTATAAAGATGTAGCTCATACGGCAGAGAAAAACAGTCATCTGTTTATGGGTTTTTACCCGACAGTGATGAATAATTTCTTTGATACTTTTGTTGGTGTTGATCAGGAACCTAAAGCCAAGAAATTTAAAGAACTTTTCAACAAGACAACAAAAGAAAGATCAATACCTGCTATGATGGCAGACTTCTTTAAATTAGCAAAAATAGGCGGAGGTATATTACTTAAATGAGTCAGCAAGGAATACCGAAACATATAGATGATAAACTCTTTACAGTAAAATATAAACCTGATGGAGTCTCTCATCTTGAGCCAGATCAGGAAAAATGTAAAGAATGTCCGAATAAAGTTTGTACATATTTTTGTCCGGCTCACGTTTATGACTGGGACGAAGAGCAGAAAAAACTAATAGTAGGATATGAAAACTGCATAGAATGCGGAGCTTGCAGAATTGGTTGCCACTTTGTGTCTATAGAGTGGAGATATCCAAAATCAGGTTGCGGAGTGGTTTTCAAACACAGTTAGTTTTAAAATGGCAATCAAAAGGGGGCGCACCTTCGGTGCGCCCCCTTTGAATAGAAATCAATTATTGATTTTTATACCAATACACTAAAGTAAACGATATATGGTTTTAAAATACACCCAACAGCCTCCTCCCTGATTCCTTATTTTTGAATAATCCGGGTTATAATTATCCAACGATTTCAAATGATTTAATTGCAGCTAATTTCTCTTTTTGTAGTTTATCAAGATAAGTCTTTACTGCTTCTTCACAGTTTACTTTAGAATTACCATATTTGTTAATAATATGTTCGACAAAACAATATAATTTAGGGTCTTTTCTTTTTAAGCTTGCCTTTGTAGAGCCTTTAGAGTCATTTGCATTTTCATCAATTAAATATTTGTGAGGCTTAGTAGTTTGTATATAGGTTTCATAACCTACAGCAAAATATTCATCAATGTTTAAACTTGAATAATGATCCAGATATCTACCGTTAGATTCTTTTGAGTTAAAGATATCTTCAAGGTTCTTATATTCTTGAGGGTCAATTCTTTTTAAAAATTCTAAAACAATATGAGCAAATTCATGAGCAGCAGTATTAGTATGATCAGAAATATATTTGTTTTTAAATTCAGAGATACTGGCAGAAGAATATAATTTTTTTAAATTTGCAACACCGTTAATCATGTC
>JBFMGH010000260.1:0-3026 GCA_040752795.1 Cyanobacteriota bacterium | reverse complement strand
AAAATGGTTCTGCAAATTTAAATAAAGTATCAGGTTCACAACTAAATATATCTCTATCAGATAATAAAATTGATCCTGGTTTTAACAAATTCTTAAATAACATAGGTTTTAAACCACAAGGCATATATACAGCTTAAGTTAACAATAATTTAAAGAGATATTAATAAGAGGTGTTTAGCCTAAAATCTTCACTAACAAGGGATCCGTATAGGTTTGTTGGGTATTTTATATGTTGTGAAAGCAGAAATTGTTTTGTTAATGTTTTCAGATTCTTATACACAATAACATTTTGGCATTAGTATAATTATTGAATAAATGATAAAAATATATCAGGCGCTATGACCTGCGGTTTAGCAAGAATAGCGTCTAGTTATATCAACAATGTTAAATTTTTAATTGCGTCATGTATAATAGTTAAAAATCACCTAGTGTTTTGTTTCTTTAGTGTATAATTACATTTATGAGTAACTTACCTCCAAAACCTAAAAAACCACAATTAATACCAATACCGTTGATATTGGCAGTATTGTTTGTAGTGTTTTTAATAGTTTGGGGTCAGCTTACATCTGTACCTGGCCAAAAATTAACTATTTTACATACTAATGATTTACAGGGTCAGCTTATTCCAATAACTGAAGAAGTAAACGGTAAAAATGTTGAGGTGGCAGGATTTGCAAGAATTGCATCAAAAGTTGCCGAAATAAGAGAAAAAGACAAAAATGTTCTTCTTCTAGATGCCGGAGATACAATACAGGGGACTTTGTTTACCCGAATATATGGTGGCGAACCATTCGGGCAGCTTATGAGTAAGTTAGGTTATGATGCTGTAACCATAGGAGAACATGACTTTGACAAAGGACCTGAAGGTTTAAAAGATTATATTAAATCAGCCAGTTATAGATTTTTAGTAGCTAATATAGATATTAGTAAGTCAAAAATTCTTACAGATAAAGACATTAAACCTTATGACGTAATAGATATTAATGGAATAAAAGTGGGAATATTTGGCCTTGCTACACCCGATGCTAATGTTTTTGCTAAAATTGGTACAGATATTGTTGTGACAGACCCCAAAGAAGCAGCAAGAAAAGCTGTTGATGAATTGCAGCCAAAATCAGATATTATAATTGCATTAACTCACCTTGGGCTTAAAGATGATAGACTATTAGCTACCAGTGTTCCGGGAATAGATATAATTGTTGGAGGTGGCTCAAAGACAAAATTATCTGTACCAGTAATAACAAATAATAAAGCTGGCAATAAAACAATAATAGTTCAGGCTAAAAACCAGGGCAGGTATCTTGGAAAACTTGATTTAGCAGTAAAAGATAAAAATGTTAAAGTGCTGGACTATGAACTAATAACAATTGATACTAGCATTACACCAGATGTAGAATTTTCTGCAATTATTACGCACCTTAATAAGCAATTAGAAAAAGATAAAGAAAAGCCAGTAGGTTCTACCAATGTAGAACTAGATGGGTTGAAAAGTCATTTGAGGACGGGTGAAACTAATCTTGGAAATATATTTGCTGATGCAGTTAAAGAAACGTTCCCTGAATCAGATATTGTATTTCAAAATGCAGGAGGCATAAGGGCTGATGAGATATTTCCACCTGGAAAGATATCAGAAGCTACCATCTGGGAATGGCACCCATTTGAAAATAAGATAGTATTGGTGACACTAAAAGGTAAACAAATTAAAGAAGTATTAGAGAGAGGTGCCAGTAATTTACCAATCTCTAAAGGAAGTTTTTTGCAGGTTTCAGGTTTAAATTACACTATTGACCTCACTGGCACGCCACAAGTTTTAACAGAAGACAATTCAGCTATTAAATTTGAAGGAGACAGGGTAATAGATGTAACAGTAAACGGTAAACCTCTAAA
Organism: Cyanobacteriota bacterium; assembly: GCA_040752795.1. Lineage (GTDB taxonomy): Bacteria > Cyanobacteriota > Vampirovibrionia > JBFMGH01 > JBFMGH01 > JBFMGH01. The sequence goes on along the minus strand of JBFMGH010000260.1, from coordinate 1,139 downwards.
TTATAACAAGGAATATCGTGTAGCAATTAATGATTTTCTTGCTAATCGTGGTGACGGGTTTGTAACATTTGCTAATGGTAAAGATATTGTGTATACAAATTTAACTTTAACAGATGCTGTTAAGGAATACATTGAGAAACATTCACCATTGAATGCTCAAAAAGAGGGTAGAATAGAAGTTAAGGGTGGCTTGTTGAAGTAATGAAAAAGATAATAACTATTACAGCATTATGCATTGCTTTTCTATTGCATTGTGGGCAGATATTTTTATATGCTCAATCTTGTGAACTGGAAATCTTTCATACTAATGATGTTCATGGAAGATTGTTACCATTTGAGTTAGGCATTTCTGACTATTCTAAAGAAATAGGTGGAATAGCCAGAAGAAAAACATTAATTAATAAGCTTAAAGAAAAATCTAAAAATGCAAAATTTTTAACCCTTGATGCTGGTGATATTGCCCAGGGTACAATATTCTTTAACCTTTATAGCGGTATTCCAGATGTTCAGTTTTTGAATAAACTTGAATATGATGCAGCAACAATAGGAAATCACGAGTTTGATAAAGGGGAAGAAGTAATATCAAAAATGATTGAAGTGGCAGAATTTCCATTTCTTGCTGCTAATCTCAAATTTAAAAAAACTTCACCATTGTATGATAAAGTTAAACCATATGTCATTAAAGATTTAGGTTGTTGCAAAGTAGGTATAATTGGCCTTATAACTCCAGAGATTAAGATCATTTCTAATATAGGTTCTGATACAGAAGTTCTGGATTATATAAAAACTACAAATAAATATATAAAAGAAATTGATAAAAACACAGACGTTATTATAGTTCTATCTCACTTAGGTTATAAAGATGATATTCACCTGGCAAAGAATATATCTGGTGTAGACATTATTGTTGGAGGACATTCACATTCAGTTTTAAGGAAACCTTCAATTGTTAATGATATAGATAATAAACCAGTAATAGTTCTTCAGGCTGGTGAAATGGGCAAAATGCTGGGAGATCTTAAAGTACAAATAGAAGATGATGAGGTATCATTGTCTTCATATAAAATGTATACAATTGATTCTAAAATTAAAGAAGACGAGGAAATTAATAACGATCTTAAATCTTTTAACAATAAAAT